>JAGQZA010000009.1 GCA_020435805.1 Flavobacteriaceae bacterium | reverse complement strand
TTGCTACAGCCTTAAGTACACTGGTTGTTTTCAGAAAAGATGTTTGGGAAATTCTTTCTGGGTTATTTCAATTGAAGTGGAATAAAGAACTCCGTTTCTCCCTAAAGATTATTATTTCTATGATTCCTGCAGTAATCATCGGACTTCTTTTTGAAGAACAATTGGAGGCACTTTTTGGTGGTAACATTGCCTTTGTGGGGGCCATGTTATTAGTAACCGCCATACTGCTTTGGTTTGCAGACAAAGCCAAAAACACCGGAAAAAAAGTAACTTTTAGAGATGCTTTTATTATAGGAATATCGCAAGCCATTGCCATGCTTCCGGGAATTTCGCGAAGTGGCGCAACTATTTCCACTTCGGTATTGTTAGGGAACGACAAAGGCAAAGCCGCACGTTTTTCATTTTTAATGGTAGTGCCGTTAATTTTAGGAAAAATTGCCAAAGATATCATGAGCGGCGAACTTTCTACCCATACTGCGAATATATCAACTTTAACAATAGGCTTCATTGCGGCTTTTATTGCAGGAATTGCTGCATGTACTTGGATGATTAGATTGGTAAGAAACAGCAAATTGAAATGGTTTGCTATCTATTGTTTTGTGGTAGGGATGATTGCCATTGTAGTAAGTTTTATATAATGACTGCTGAAGATTACAAAGAAGGGCAGGTTGTTTTAATCGATAAGCCTTTGGAATGGACCTCGTTTCAAGTGGTGAATAAAGTGCGATGGTTGCTTCGGAAACAGTTTCAGTTAAAAAAATTGAAAGTAGGCCACGCCGGAACGTTAGACCCCTTAGCTACCGGATTGTTGATTTTGTGCACCGGGAAATTCACCAAAAAGATTGAAATGTATCAGGCACAGGAAAAAGAATACACCGGAACCATCACTTTAGGGGCTACCACACCCAGTTACGATTTAGAAACCGAAATTGATCAAACATTTGATATTTCTGCAATTACAGAAGCAATGGTGCTGGACGCTACATCCAAATTTTTAGGAGAAATAGAACAACAACCTCCGGTATTTTCAGCCTTAAAAAAAGACGGAAAACGATTGTACGAGTTTGCCAGAGCTGGCGAAACCGTTGAAGTCCCCAAACGGAAGATAACCATATTTACTTTTGAAATAACAAAAATTAATCTCCCTCATGTAAACTTTCGAATTGCATGCAGCAAAGGCACGTATATTCGATCTATTGCCCATGATTTTGGGAAAGCCCTTAATAACGGAGGGTATCTTTCTTCACTTCATAGGACTAAAATTGGAGATTTTTCTGTGGAAAATGCTATTTCTATTGAAGAATTTCAAACAAAGCTAACCCTCGAGTAACTTCATTTTTAAAAGATAAAAAAATACTTATTTTTATTCATTCTAAATAAGAATAATGATTATCTTTGCCGCTGCAAAATTAATCATTTATGAGGTTTTTTCGATACTCTCTACTATTCTTTTTTATCAATTTTTCAATTTATGCACAAGATATACAGGCGGTTGATACGTTAAAGGTTGAAACACTGAAAGAGGTAGTTATTACCGGGCAAATTAATCCGCAATCGGTAGAAAAATCGGTAGTAGAAGTGAAAGTAATTTCAAGAAATGATATTGAAAGACAAGCCGGAAACACACTTGCTGATGTGTTAAATAATACGCTTAATTTAAACATTACCCCAAACACAGCTAGCGGAAAAAGCGGGGTAAGTCTTTTTGGGCTGGACAGTCAATATTTCAAGGTATTACTGGATAATATTCCTTTAATTAATGAAGAAGGTGTTGGAAACAATACCGATTTAACCCTTATTAATCTTGATGATATTGAGCGCATAGAAATTGTGGAAGGCGCCATGGGAGTACAATACGGTTCTAATGCCGTTTCAGGAATTATTAATATTATCACCAAAAAATCATCCAAAAACACATGGGACATTACAACCTATGTGCAAGAAGAAACCGTGGGTGAGGAATATGAGTGGTTTAAAAAAGGAAGGCATATTCAATCCTTAAGTATAGGACATAATATAAGTACAAATCTATATGCAAACGCCACCGTTACCCGAAATGATTTTGCCGGTTTTTGGAATGAAAAAAAAGGAGAAAGTTACGATCAAAATGATGGTCTTCGTGGTCACGAATGGCTTCCAAAAGTTCAGCAAACTGCCAAAGCACTATTATCTTTTCAGAAAGAAAGGTTTGCTGTTTTTTACCGTTTTGAATACTTAAACGAAGGTATTGATAAATACGATGCTATTGTTGACCCTAATGAAAACTCTTCTACAGGAACAACCAATCCATCAGCCATTGATGAAATTTACACCAATAATCGTTTTTATCATCACCTAAATTCTACCGGAACTATTTTTAAAAACATGGCTTATAATGTATCGCTATCCTACCAGAAGCAAACTAAAGATTTGGAAAGGTACACTTACCGCATTAAAAGTGATGAAAAGGAGAATATTGAAAAAGGAGAATACCAAAAAAGAAGTTCCGTATTTTCAAAAGGAACTTTCAGCAACTTGTTTCAAACTAACAATTTTAATGCTCAAGCAGGATATGAAACAACTTTAATTGAAGGATATGGTTCTGCGGGTTCTTTTGAAATACTTGGCGCAGATGCTATTTCTCAAAAAGTAAATCTTTATGATGTTTTTAGCACTGCCGAATGGCAATTAAATGAACACTTTTCACTACGCCCTGGAATGCGCGTATCATTCAGTAACTTGTTCGACCCGCAGTATATTGGTTCATTAAGCGCAAAGCAAACATTTGGAGAAGATTGGGAGCTTCGCGCCATTTTAGGAGCGGCCAATAGAACCCCAGATTATGACGAACTGTTTACCTATTTTGTAGATGTAAATCACAACGTACAAGGAAACCCAAACCTTAATCCCGAAAAAGGGGTTTCTGCTTTTTTTCATATTAAAAAAAGCACACGTGTTACCGAAAAACTTCGATTAAAAAACAAAGTAAGTGTAAACTATTTGGGCCTAAAAGAACGAATAGAATTAATAGTAGTAAACCAGAGTCCGCTGGCATTTCAGTACAATAATATTGACAGCTACAAAGCTCTTGGGGCTTTTTCAGAAAATGAATTTTTTTATCAAAACTTAAAGGCACAATTAGGTTTTTCAGTACAAGGGATTTCAAAAATATTGGATAGCAATACACAAGCTAGCGACGATTTTCTTTTTAATCTTCAGCTTAATGCTAACGTAGCTTACGGTGTTCCCAAATGGAATACTACTTTTTCTTTATTCTTTAAATACATAGGTAAAGAACAGCAATTTGTGGAAACATCGGATGCCGAAGGAAATCAAATTTACAGTCGCGGTACTACAGACGCTTATAGCTGGCTGGATACGACCATCAATAAAAGTTTTTTTGATAAAAATCTTACAGCAACTTTAGGTTGTAGAAACCTACTCAATGTTACCTCTGTAAATACAACAGCATTTTCGGGAGGTGGCCATAACAGTCCCGGAATCCAAATACCCTTAGGTTATGGACGCTCCTACTTTTTAAAATTAACTTATAACATAAATCTTAACTAATGAATTCTTTAAAGTTTATCTTTTTTTCCCTAAGCTTGCTTGTCTTTACAGCTTGTAGCAATGATGACCGTAATGGTTCTTCAGAGCCTTTCGTTGTTGCTTTTGAGAACCTGTCTGCCAACATTGCCGAACTACCCAATACGACAACTATTGCTTTAGTATATTCTGAAACTGCCGCACAAAATGGTGAAGTGAGACTTTCGCTACAAACAATTAATGCTACTTACGGCACCGATTTTACTACCGAACCTGCTGCCGTAAACAATGAAATTTTTATCCCCATCCAGCAAGGTACTACCGGTACTTCATTAATTTTTAATAAAGTGAGTGCTTCAATTGATGAAACCGTAGAAATTAAATTTACTATTACCCAAATAGATTATCCTTCGTCTCAAATACAAGGAAATACCCAATTTTCATTAAACAGTTCGGCCTCATTGGGAAGAAGTTTCGAGCCCAATGTAGGTGGCCCCAATGAAGGGAATCAAGTATATATTGATCTAAGTTCCGAAACTGAAACGGTCGTTGCCCGTGATAATTGGGATCTTGGTTTTTACTCTGGAAATGATTTTAGAGTAATGATTAATGGCTCTATTTATATGGCAGCAGCACAGTTACAAACCACTAATATTGATGCTGTTACACAAAGTGATGTAACCGATTTACAAAGTCAGGTTGCGGTAGGAACGTTTAACCCTGTTAACGAAGCATATGTAGATGCTCCCGATGGAGCTATAGGAGGTACAACCATAGCGGCGATTAGCGAAAATAATGACAATAATAAAGTATATCTAGTAAACCTTGGATATGAGGTGGGTACAGAAACACCACTCCCAGGCAGCGTTGCCATTACAGGAGATACCCGTGGATGGAAAAAAATTAGAATCTTGAGAAACGGAACAGATTATGTGCTTCAATATGCCAATATAGGTGACACCAACCACCAAGAAGTTACAATTTCAAAATCTGAAGGATATAATTTTACCTTCTTCAGTTTTAATACCAATACTACCGTCTCAGTAGAACCAAAAGCTGAAAATTGGGACATCAATTTTACGGTTTTTACCAATATTATTGAGTTTGCCGGTGCCTATGGCTTTTCTGATGGAGTACTCAATAACCGAAAAGGAGGAGTAACGGCTTATTTGGTAAATACTAATGAAACATCGGTTTCGTATGATGATTTTACATCGCAGCATGTAAATGCTTCAAATTTTGAAGCAGACCAAAGAACCATTGGGAGTAGTTGGCGTGACGTCATGAACGAAGACAAAGTAATTTACGACCATATTTTTTATGTCATAAAGGACCCCAACGGAAATATTTACAAATTAAAATTCACAGCATTATTAAACGATGCAGGTGAACGTGGATACCCAGAATTTAAATACAATCTTCTTCAATAATTTTTTATTCTATAAAGCATCAAACTATGAATAGAGTATTTTTATTAGGAGTATTTTCTTTGCTAATTGGGTTTACTATAAAAGCGCAAACCAAGAAAGAAAAAGACATAGAAGCAATTAAAAAAATGTGTGGCTGTTTTGAAGTTACCTTCAATTTTGCCGAAACATTTAATTATAGCAACGATTCTACTTACATCCCTTCAGAAACCAAAGTAGATAAAGGTCTTGAATACACCTTTTTAATTGAAGATGAAGACAATAAGCTGTCTATTCAGCATTTATTGCTTGTAGGTAACCCTGCTGAACCCCATATTGTAAAGCATTGGCGACAAGATTGGCTGTATGAAAACACCCATTTTTACATGTTCAACCACGATAATAAATGGACGTATGTTAAAAAACCCAAAAATGAAGTAATAGGACAGTGGACACAAAAAGTATATCAAGTAGATGACAGTCCCCGCTATGAAGGTTCTTCATCTTGGGTTCACGTTGACGGCAAAAGCTATTGGGAAAATACTTCAACAGCACCACTACCTCGCAGAGAATATACCAAACGCAACGATTATAATGTCACGCTTCGTGGTAACAGACACGAGATTACTTCTTTTGGCTGGATACATGACCAAGACAATGAAAAAGTAATCCGAATCAATGGTAAAGAAGATTTTACATTAGCCAAAGAAAAAGGACTTAATAGTTATGTAAAAGTAGATGATAGCAGATGTAAAGCAGGAGCAAACTGGTGGAAAATAAATGCTGAAAAATGGTCTCATGTTCGAAAAAAATGGGACCAAATATTTGCTAAAAATGAAAATTTAGAGCTAAAAGAAAAGGTAAATAGTGAAGGATTATTTAAACAACTATCTGCCTCCGAGGTTACTAATTTAGAACAAATTGAAGGTGTAATTGATGCCTTTGTGGTTCAAGAATAACCCTATAAATACTACAAAATCTGTTTTTGGTCTTCAAAACCCTATAAAAAAGCGTTAAACCTTTATAAATCTTTGGGTTATTTGGGTTAAAATGCTTCAATTTGTAGGATGAATTTCAATTATTCTTACAAAGCATTCCTCATTTCCTGCCTTCTGGTGGGAAATTTGGTATTGCTTTTAGTGAGTGTAAAGTTGAAGAAAAAAGAAACTATTCCTGAAAAGGAGATTCCCATTGAATATGTCGATTTGCTGCCTGAAGAAGCTGAAGCTAACAAGCAACTTGCCTTGAATGATGCTTTTGAAAAAATGAAAATTGAAACTAACAGAGCTTACAATGAGGCAGAAAAATTTATCGAAGATATTGAAAATAGCAGAGAAGAAACTTTTGATGAGGAACAAGTAACAACAGATAATGCTTCCTCAAATTTAGGTGCATCGGGAGGGAATATCGATTTTAAAAAGGCTGAAAACAAGCTCAATGAAGTAAAAAACAAATTAGCTAAAGCTGAAACAAAAAAAGTGAAACCCTCAAACGGACTAAGTAGAAAAACTACTATAAGTTATAGCCTAAAAGACCGAAAAGCCATACAACTCCCCAATCCTGTTTATACTTGTGATGCTTCCGGAAAAATAGTTATTACCATTGAAGTAAATAATCATGGTAAAATTGTTAAAAAAGAATTCAACCCTACCCTTTCTACTACCACCAATGGCTGTCTCATTGATGCTGCTATGGCTTATGCAGAGCAATCTCGATTTACTACCGATGCTTCTAAAGAAAAACAACTGGGAACCATTACATATCACTTCCCAGGGCAGCAATAATTTTGTATTTTCACGCTTCAAACCAAAAACAAATGAAAACACGTTGTGGCTGGTGTGGCGATGACCCACTATATGTAGCCTATCACGATGAAGAATGGGGCGTTCCCGTTAGAGATGACAAGACCCTTTTCGAATTTTTAATTTTAGAAACCTTTCAGGCAGGTTTAAGCTGGATTACCGTACTTCGGAAACGAGAAAATTTCAGAAAAGCTTTTGATTATTTTGATTATAAGAAAGTGGCTAAATATGATGCATCCAAAATTGAAGCATTGCTGGAAAATGAAGGGATAATTCGAAATAAGTTAAAAGTAAAAGCCGCTGTAACCAATGCACAAGCATTTTTGGAAGTTCAAAAAGAATTTGGAAGCTTTAGCAACTATATTTGGGGATTTGTAGATGGAAATCCCATAAAAAATGCCTTAAAATCTTTAAAAGAAGCTCCTGCAAATACTCCTTTGAGCGATGCGATAAGTAAAGATCTTAAAAAAAGAGGTTTTAAGTTTGTAGGGACTACCGTTGTTTATGCCCACATGCAAGCCACGGGAATGGTAAATGACCATCTTATCGACTGCTTTCGCTACCAAGAAGTTTAATTAGAGCTTAGCGAAATAATATACGCATTATTTATAAAGTCTTCGTTCAACGCCTTAAGAGATTGTGTATAACGGAAGAGGGTTTTTTCTGAAGCTGTTTTTTCAATTTCAAATACTTTTTCGTACCACTTTTTAGCATTGGTATAATTTCCTTCAAAGTAATAGGCATTCGCCAAATCGAGATAGACCTTTGGGGTCCCATACCCTTCTTTAATTACTTGTTCGTAAACTTTGGTAATACTAATATCCTTATTAACATCTATTTTTTTGTTTTCTTGAGCAAAAAAAGATTGGGATACGAAAACACAAAAGAAGATAAAAAAGGGCGTTAAAAACTTCATAAGTATAAATTTGGGGAAATTCTGACGCTAAAATGCTGATTTTAAGTTAAAAAAACAAATAGAACAGTCCAAAAACTAATTTTCTTATCAATATTAAACATTAAAAAACACAAAAACACCGCAAAATTGCGGTGTTTCTAATAGAATTATGACATTTAAATCTTAACTACTTTTCTATTCACTCGTCCAAATTCTCCTTCAAAAGAAACGAACAAAGTTCCATTCCAATGGGAATTTAGGTCTAAGGTAATAACTCCATTCCCCGAATCTACTTGAGATTCAAATAACAACTGTCCTAAAACAGAATGAATTTTTACTTGTACCGGACCACTAATTTGATTCAAATTAAAATTTACTTTACCCGTGGTAGGATTTGGGTACGGTCCCGAGATATTCTTTTCGGCCCAGTCTTCGGTAGATAGGTTATTGAGTTGAATGGTCCAAAATCCATCTGGTGCAACAATAGGACGAACCATAGTTTTTCCCGAATTGGCTTCAGCTTCAATATAATATTCCACATTCACTAAGGTTGAAGGCATGTTTATAGTAGCAGACCAAGTATCATCGCTCACAAAAGTCATAGGAGTTTCGGTAAAAGTAGGGGTCCCTTCTTCTCTCCAAAACACACTTGCCGTAGCAATACCAGAATTATGTTTGATTAAAGCATCGAGTTGAACACTGGCATTGGCAGTAGATTCTGCCACAGGTTGATGCACGATCCAAAGAGGGTCTGCAACTCCAATCGAATGCGTAATACAATGTATGGCTCCTAAGGAAGCAATAAGATTTTCCCCTGCATTGTCCACATCTATTCCCACGATATTATACCCCGGTAACATTTCTTGCCATTGTGCCAGCGCTGGGCCATCTACCTCTGGTCTATATGTAGGCACTAATACTGTTTTATTAATAAAAACGGCATTGGTATACGTTCTGTAAGACCCTCCGGTATCGGGGTAACTTCCTGAGGTACTTGGAGGGGCATCAATCCATTTTACTTTGTAGGGGGTCCCAAAGGTGGATTGAAAATTAGATAGCACGTAATTTATATTAGCTTCTATTTGGGGTCCATCGGCAACTCCTTCTGGATATTTACTTACCAAAAGTGTTTCTTCATCCAGTAATTTCAAGTGCATGTCAATGTGGTGGATAACATCATACGGAAGCACATCCATCTTCACATAGCGGTTAATGCCCATATAGGCATTCATAATAGCATCAATCTCGGTTTCCGTTTTTGGGGAAACACCATAGGGGTTTCCGGGTTCGTTTTCGTTTAAAATTAATTTAGACGCAAAGGCATTTCCAAGACCATCACTCATATAGTTTCCGCCTGTATTTACCAAGTCGTTCGTACCTGTAGTGGTTCCGTAGTAAGGAATTCCCACTAATGCAGCATGGGCTTCGGGCATAACATCATCCAACGGGCGTGGACGATTATAAATCCAGTCTGCTATTGCTCTTTCACCTACGTCGTCACTATAAATAGTGTTTCCGGCATAATCCCGAATCCAGATACTGTTCCAGGGTTCATTCATAAAAGTAACGTTGGTTAGATCTATCCCGTTACTGGATAAATAATTGGATACCGAAGCTTGGTTTTGGGTTGTAATAATAACCTTACATTCTTGAACGGCGGCAGCAACTATTTGACGCAGAATATTTGGATAATTGGGTTCCCAAGTAATGAGTAGATATTCTATTTCTTCCCACTCGGCCATGGCACGAACCGGTCCTGCGGGGGGATCGGTAACACGAGTTCCTTTAAAATTGAATTCGGAAAGAAGTGCTTTTTCACTTTCGGTTAAATTTTTAGGAAGAAACTCCTGTGCAGAAAGCGATGCAAAAGAAAGTAGAACTATAAAAACAAATGAAAGTTTGAATTGCGAATTTTTCATTTTTGAAACTATTTGATGCCACTAATATAAGGAAAATGCTATTTGAAAGGGGTTTTCAACCTTTAAAATTCCAGAAACTTCATAAAATCCTTACGGGGAATCTCTTCGGCACCTAAGCTGTGCAAATGATTTGTAAACACTTGACAATCAATTAATCTATATTTTTCAGATTGTAGTTTTTCAACCCAATAATAAAACCCTACTTTGGAGGCGTTGCTTTCGTTGCTGAACATACTTTCCCCGCAAAACACTTTTTTTTGAGGCAAATCAATTCCGTAAAGACCACCTACCAGCTTCCCTTCTTTCCAAACCTCAACAGATTTTGCTATTCCCATAATATGCAAGCTGTGATATGCTGAAATCATTTCAGAAGTAATCCACGTTCCTTTTTGTCCTCTTCTTTTTATTTTGGCACACTGCTCAATAACGTCCATAAAACATTGATTGAATGTGACGGTAAACACTTCTGAAGTAATCACTTTTTTCAAACTTTTGGAAACCTTCAGTTTTTCAGGAAAAAGTACCATTCTGGGATCCGGGCTCCACCACAATAAAGGTTGATCTGCTTCATACCATGGAAATACCCCGGATTGATACGCCAGTAGCAATCTTTCTACAGACAAGTCGCCTCCCACGGCCAATAATCCTTCTTCGGAGGCTTCAGAGACGGGAGGGAACCAAAGTTGTGACGAAAGGTAAATCATTGTTTTTCAGAAAGGAAAACTGTTAAAAGTGAAATTTTTATTTCAAATCTCATACATTTTAATGACATTTAATTACTTTTTTGAAACCAACTAAACTATTTGTTCGTCATTGTTGTTATTAAAATTTTCAAAAAAGTACCTAACCCAAAACTAACCTCGTTTATTGGCCATAAGCGAGGTTTTTCTTTATAAAAGTAGTAATCCGCCCATAAAAACTATTATCCCAAGCACCATGACCAGTAGTGTATAAGGCAATATTTCGTTTGCTTTTAATTGAGTAATCCCCAATAATGGCAAAGCCCAAAAAGGCTGGAGCATGTTTGTAATTTGGTCGCCATAGGCCAATGCCATAACGGCTTTTGGAAGTGGAACTCCTAATTGAAGTGCAGATTCTATAACCACCGGACCTTGAATGGCCCATTGACCCCCTCCACTGGGTACAAAAATATTGACCAGCCCGGCACTAATAAATGTAAATATAGGCAAGGTGTTTTCGGAGGCAATAGACACAAAAAAGTGAGCAATTTCAACCACCATCCCACTATCTTTCATAATTCCCATAATTCCAAAATAAAGTGGAAACTGTATTAAAATTCCGGATGCCCCTTTTATAGATTCTTCAAGAGCATGTAAAAAATTCGAAAAATTACCGTGAAGAAGTAATGCCAATCCAAACATTAAAAAATTGAGCATGTTGGGAGTAATAATCCATTGACTAAGTTCCTGAAAATACTGATAGAAAAAAGCAACAAGTACCAGTAAACCGAAGCCAAAACCTGCTATTTTAGAGTGATCCACTCTTTCGGCTCCTTGTAACTTTTCTTTTTCCGGTAAACGATTTTTATACATGGGGAGATTTATTTGAGTGGTAGCCGCCCCTTTTGCCAAAAACCGAAGAAAAAGTGGAATGGTAATTAATAATACCCCAAAAATAATCAAGTTAGAAGTGCTAAAAACAGTATCGCTATAAGGGATAAGTTCCGGAAGTTGCTGTGTGATTGAAACATCGCCAATGCCTGTCATGAAACTCGCTAAATGACCACTTTCACTTACCTTAGAGGGGGCAGATCCACTTATCCCTCCATGCCAAATCATTAAGCCCACATAGCCAGAAGCACCTACCAACGGATAATTAATAGAAAACCCTCTTTCTTGGGCAGCTTCGGCTACTTTTCTTGCTAAAATAGCTCCAAAAATAAGTCCGAGTCCCCAATTAAAAAAGGATACCAACATGGTAGTAATACTTACTAAAACTACTGCATTCTGGGTATTGGACACAAAATTTGTAAGACGATTAATTAAGGCATTCATGGGCTTACTTAACACTAAAATATGCCCTAAAACCAAGATGAGCATCATTTGGTATGCAAATACCAAAAGTGCTTGATTCCAAATACCTTGTTCCCAATACGAAAGCAATGCTAAAAAGTGATTTTGATCTTTTGGAGCTTCTGTAAACAGCCATGCCATTAGTAAAGTGAGTACCGTTAAAATGATAGCAATGGCAAAGGGGGAAGGTAAAAACCGCTTAAAAAGAGTTTCAATGGCTTTGCTGAAATTCATCTGTTAAAAATAAAAAAATCCCACCAGAGGTGGGATATACTATAATTGAAGTTAGAAAGGCAAATCGTCGTGGTCTTCTTCGTTAAAATCGGAGATAGGCTCAAAGGCATCTTCGGCGGGCATGGGTGGCATTTGAGTTGCCGGTGCTGCATCGAGACTTTCCATGCGCCATCCTTGAATGGAATTAAAATATTTGGTTTCACCCTGCGGGTTTACCCATTCACGACCCCGAAGGTTAATACTCACTTTTACATTTTGTCCCACCTTATAATTGTTTAACAAATCGGTTTTGTCCTGTACAAATTCAATAAGGATATGCTGCGGATATTGTTCTTCGGTGGTAATTACTAATTCTCTTTTCCGGAATCCATTACTCCCAAAAGTTTGCGTGTCGCTTATTAATTTAATTTTTCCTTGTACTTCCATGATTGATTCTTTATTTTTTAATTAATTCTTCCCAAGCGGCTTCAACATTTCCTTTTTTTAGTAATTGCTGTGCTTTTATATGTTTTTCTTCTGAAAAAACAATTTGTTTTGTGTCGTTTGGCAGTGTTTCTACATTGGCCAACATGCCCAAATCGTTTCCGGTTAAAACAGTACTTTTCCGAATTGCCTCGGGCAAAGCATCCACACCAATTCCCATGGTTTGCAGAGGTTTTGGAACTTCAAACAACCCTTCTTTAGCACGGGAATACCAATTGCCGCCCATACGGGCTACCGTATCTATTTTTAAGGGGTCTATCCTTCCGTTGGTATCCAATATTTCTTCTTTTATATGAAGCTTTACCACTTCAGTAATAATTAAATTTCCAGCGCCTCCTTCGGTTCCTAACGCTATAATATCCTTCACTACACATTCAAACTGAACCGGGGCTTCGGCTACTCTTGGTGGTTTCACTATTTCTGAAGGAATTTCAGTAAATCCTGCTTTTATAAATTCGTTTATTCCTTTGGGATATTCCGTAGAGGACAAACTCATTTGTTGCACCATCGCATAACTTACTACATTAATAACCACCTCTTTTACTTCTTGTACATTTTCGAGGGTGTGTTTTATGGTATTTCCTTGAACTCTTCTTGCCGGCGAAAAAACCATCACAGGAGGATTTGCACTAAATACATTAAAAAAGCTAAAAGGAGACAGATTTACATTTCCTTGAAGGTCTATGGTACTGGCAAAACAAATGGGCCTTGGGGAGACCGATGCCAATAAATATCCATGTAATTGTGCCGTAGAAATATCTTTAGGAGAAATACTAACCATAAAAGCAAAGGTATTGTAAACCGTACTTTTTTAAAAATTAATGCACACAATAATATTAACATAAAACCATTATATTTAAACTGAAATACATTTATTCATGCCTAATAAAACAATACTTACCCGATGGTTCTTTGTGGCAACTTCCGTAGTTATAATTAGTTTAATTTTATGGAATACGTATCAATTTTTTACGCAGCTGAAAGAAAACGAACGAAACAAAATGATTATTTGGGCAGCAGCTTTTGAAGAGTTTCAACAAGTTGAAATCACTAACAAAGAGTGGAATAGCAAATTAATACTGAATGTGTTACAGAGCAATACCACCACTCCCATGATTTTATATACGCATAAAGAAGATAAATATGATATTAACAACCTGGATTCTTTGTATTTGAAGGATGCCAAAAAAAGAGACCAACTTATTGAACAGTTTAAAAGTGAATACAAACCCATTGAGGTCATGTACAAAGACACCGTATTACAAACCATTTACTATGGCAACTCCCCTATTATTAATAAAATAAAATATTACCCGGCGGCACTTATTGTTATTATTTTACTGTTCTTCTTGGCCATTTACTTTTTCTATCAAACCTCAAAGTCTGCCGAGCAGAATAAACTTTGGGCAGGTATGGCAAAAGAGACTGCACATCAAATAGGAACGCCCCTTTCTTCTTTAACAGGCTGGACCGAAATTTTGAAAGAAGAACAGGTAAACCCCAGCTATATTGAAGAAATTGATAAAGATATTTCGCGTCTTAAAACCATTACCGAACGATTCTCTAAAATTGGATCTATCCCGAAGCTTGAAATAGTAGATCTGGTTTCTGAAACCCAAAAGAGTTTTAACTATTTAAAAAGCAGAAGCTCCAAGCTTATCGATTTTGAACTTAAAACCCCCAAAGAAACCATTAACGTAAATTTGAATCCGCAACTCTATGGATGGACCATAGAGAATTTATTCAAAAATAGCATCGATGCCATGCGGGGGCAGGGAAAAATTACATTGGAAATCATTAACGATTATAAAAAAGTATTTATTAGAGTGAGTGACACCGGAAAAGGAATTCCGCGAAAGGACTTCAAAAAGATTTTTGAACCCGGTTTTACTACCAAAAAAAGAGGGTGGGGCCTTGGCTTGTCTCTTTCAAAAAGAATTATTGAAGACTACCATAAGGGAAAAATATACGTTTTAAAAAGCGTTAAAAATGAAGGGACTACTTTTGAAATAGCACTACCTCAACTTGTATAAATGACCACAAAAAAACACTTGCTTTATTCGGCTAAAATTACCAACAACTGCCCCGAATGTTTTTCAATAGAGGGATTGGAGTTTTCTTTCTCGCAGGAAGAAAAAGAAACCAAATTATACTCAAAAGCTAATCCTGTTATTGAAGAAACGCTGTATTGTCATCATTGTAACCATACTATTTATCCGGTAAATTGGACTCAGGATATTGAGCGAGTATATGCGTATCACAAAAAATTAGCAAAACCTAAAAGCACCTCTTTTCGATTAAAACCATTGGCTTATGCGATCCTAATTTTTGACACATTAGCCTTGTTTTTACTAATCTATTTTCTTAGCCGATAAAATTTTTATGAATTTGCTTTGCCAAAGCATCCATTTCGGCTGCTTCCACTTGCACTTTATGTTGAAATGTCATATCGCGCATGTCATTAATGGGAATTAAATGTACATGCACATGGGGCACTTCCAAGCCAATAACCGAAACTCCCACACGCTTACAAGCAACCGATTTTTCAAGGGCTTTTGCAACTTGATAGGAAAAATTCATCAATGCTGTGTAATGACTTTCTTCCATGTCAAAAATTTTATTGATTTCTTTTTTTGGAACACAAAGTGTATGTCCCAAAGCATTGGGATTAATATCCAAAAAAGCAATAAAATCTTTATCCTCTGCTACTTTGTAACAAGGAATTTCACCTGAAATTATTTTTGTGAAAATGGAAGCCATTAATCTCTGCTGATTTCTAAAATTTCAAATTTCATGATACCATTGGGAACTTGTATTTCTGCAGTTTCGCCAACTTCCTTCCCTAACAATCCCTTCCCAATGGGGGAATCTACAGATATTTTACCGGTTTTTAGGTCGGCTTCACTTTGTGCCACCAACTTATAGGTCATTTGCATGCCATTGGTTTGGTTTTTTATTTTTACGGTTGAATGCACCAACACCTTTGAAACATCCAGTTGCGACTCATCTATCAAACGGGCATTGGCAACAACTTCTTCCAACTTAGCAATACGCATCTCCAGCATCCCTTGTGCTTCTTTGGCAGCATCGTATTCGGCATTTTCACTTAAATCGCCTTTATCTCTGGCTTCTGCAATAGCCTGCGAAGCTTTAGGACGCTCCACATCTTTTAATTGATTGAGCTCATCCCTTAATTTTTTTAATCCCTCTGCGGTGTAGTAAGATACTTTACTCATAACTTCATCGTTTTAAATAGAATTCATTTCCACAAATAAATATATTAACAAGTGGGTGTGGGAATGAAAAAATCCCATGCACGACGGGATTTCTTTACAAATATAATAAAATTTACTCGCAAAGCGAGGGTTAAATAACCTAAGGCTTGCCCTTAAATAAAATTATTTTTCAACTTTATGCCTTTTGCTCTTACCGCAAGTAAGTTCATTTGCTCAAGAATTATTGTACTTTTGAAGTATCAAAAAATAGCTATGTATAAATCTTTTATAATCTTACTTATAAGTCTAGCAATGGTAAGTTGTAACAAAAACAATGACGATGGCATTAACAATAATAACCCATATTTAACGCCTCCTATTGTCAACCTAACACTAAACCTTAACCTTCCCGAATACAATCCTTTACGATATCCCGGAAACTCCATTGTGTTGTCGCAACAAGGGATAAAAGGCATTATTGTTTACAATGTAAACAACGACCTTTACACAGCCTTCGATTTAACAGATCCCAACCACGTTCCCAATACCTGCTCAAAAATGACGGTGGAAGGCATTATTGCCACCTGTACGTGTGAGGATCATAATGCGTATGACATTGTTACAGGACAGATAACTCCTGCACAGCAAAATACCTACCCTATGCACCAGTACCGAATAAGCAGATCTGGCGATAATATTACAGTTAGTAACTAAAAATTTAAGGTAACCCCCATCATAAAATTAATTCCCGCCTGTGGATAATACCCTGCGCCTTCAATTGTAGTAATAGTTCCCGGATTACTGAAATCATCATCATAGGTATAAAAGTATCCATTAGACACATATTCGGCATTAAAAATATTATTCACAAGCCCCGAAAGTATCATAGAATCTATAAATGACATCTTTTTAAAAGTATAATTTATACTGAAGTCATTTAAAAAATACGCATCCAAAAGAGAAGCTTCACTATCTATATTCCCCATATATTGCTCTCCCACATATTTTGAAAGGAATGCTAATTGCAACCCATCAAAAGGCATAAATTCAATACTATTTCCTGCAATAACCGAAGGTGAAAACGAAATATTTGTGTCCCCAAGATTTACCAATGCTCCATCTCTCGAAGCTATAAAATCTACATTTTTATTTGTACTTAGTGCCACATTGGGTCTTATTGCAAATTTTTCAGAAAAAACAATTGCAGCATCTGCCTCAACCCCTAAACGGTAGCTTTTGCCACTGGTTGCTCGAATAGGTGCTCCCACGTCATCCAATGCCCCGGTAAGTACTAATTGGTCTTGATAGTCCATATAATACACATTGGTATTTACTTGTAATTTTTCGGAAGCAAAACGCCAGCCTAATTCATAATCGTCCAATTTTTCAGCCGTAAAAACCCCTTCTTCAAAATCGCTTTTTCTTGGTTCACGGTGGGCTTTTCCGTAGGAAGCATAAAAACTATTCTTGCTATTTAACTGGTAGCTAATCCCCGCTTTCGGGTTAAAGAAATTGTAGTTTTTCTTTTCATGTAAAGGTTCCACGTCCGACGTAAATCCGGAAGTGCGATAACTTATAAATCTCCCTTGTAAATCTCCAAAGAAACTCCATTTTTCATTTAGCCGATACGTTCCTTTAGAAAAGGCAGTAAATTCATTTTTATCGCCATTTCCACTGTAATATCTATCTCCCATTTCGCTATCACTCGCAAATCGAGCCCATATCACTTCCCCAAAGTGATCGCCTCCATAGTAGCTATAAAACACCCCCGTGGTAACATCCCATTTGGAATTTTTATAGTTTACATGAAAATTGGCAGCATAAAAGTTATTATTTAACCAGCGGCGACGAATTACATCGGAAGTTTCCATGATTTCTTCCCCAAAGATAACGGGAGAAATTCCATAAAAACTAAGATTTGTCTCTCCCGAAAAATTCACATTCTGTTCGTACCAGTCATCCATATATTCTTCGAAATACCCTCTTCCGTAGGTATAGTTGAATGAAGCATTGGCACTCCAGTAGTTGTTGAATTTATGGTTCACGAGTACCTGAAAATGGTCCTGCGAATAGTTATCTACTTGATTTTCGTAAAATCCTTCAAAATTTCCTTCATTGTCAAACTGAATTCCTGCCGGATTGTAGGTTCTATCACTTTCCAAAGTTGCGGCATCTACTCCGTACCAAGATTGATACGTGATTTCCTTACCGCCAAAGGCAAGTGCTTTTAGTTGGGTGTTTTGGGTTTTAAAAGCCGCTTGAAGAAAATACGATTTTAGATCGCTGGAAGCTCTGTCCACGTATCCTTCCGAAGTAATTTTTGAAAGCCTTCCCGAAAATTCAAAATGTTCTTTGAGGAGTCCCGTGCTAAACTTTGCGGTGTGTTTCCAAGTATTAAAAGAACCGTAGCTGTTTGAAAATTGAGCGTGCGCTTTTTCAGAAACAGCGTCACTTAAAATATTGATACTAGCACCAAAAGCTCCGGAACCATTGGTGGATGTCCCCACACCGCGTTGCAACTGCAAACTCTCTACCGATGAAGCAAAATCGGGTAAATTTACCCAAAATGTCCCTTGACTTTCGGCATCGTTATAGGGAATTCCGTTAATGGTAATACTTACCCTACTGGCATCACTTCCACGAACTCTAATTCCTGTATAGCCTACCCCCGCACCCGCATCGCTGGTGGTTACTACCGCAGGAAGGTAGTTGAGCAAAATAGGCAGGTCTTGCCCAAGGTTTCGTTCTTCAATATCCTCCTTAAGAACATTAGAATGGGTTACTGGAGAAGTAGCATCTACCCTTACGGCCTTTAACAAAACTTCGTCGAGGGTTTCTACTTTGGTGGTGTCAATGATTTGATCGACTTGTGAATGTACCTGCATTGTAAGTAGAAAACAAGCAGTAATAAATAATGGTTTCATTCGTAAATAGGTTACGAATAAAAGGGGTCATTATTCTGGGTTACTAAAATGGTTACACGTATGGAAATAAATCTCCGGCCCGTCGGCTTAGTTTCCTAAACAGCATTACCTGTTCCAGGTTCAATGGGTATAATCTCAGCCAAATGGATTAACGATTTTTGATATTAGATTTCAGATTTTAGACTTCAAAATCTCAATCTACATTCGTCAATCATAAATCCATTAGCACCCCTTTTGAGATGTCATGCAAAAATAGCGAATTAGTCTATTTTAGGAGGTTTTCTATACGCTTTTTTTAAAGCGTTTTCCTTTTTGGTTTTAAGGCGCTTTTCAATAACTGATTTTGAGGGTTTTGTAGATTTTCGAACCTTTTTAACCTTCACATTTTTTGTTACTAATGCTACTAAACGGTCTATGATTAATTTTTTATTTCGAAACTGGCTTCGGGTTTCGCCACATTGTAGCACCAAAATACCCTCGAGAGAAAGTTTGGAATCCAATCTTTTTTGAAGCAGTTCTTTTTCATTTTCTGAAAGCCCTTCGGAAGTAAGTACATTAAAAGAAATCTCTACTTTTGAAGCCGTTTTATTTACATGCTGCCCACCCGGTCCACTACTTTTAATGGCTTTAAAAGTTACTTCCGAAAGTATTTTCTCAATATCCATTAGGCATTGGGGCGGTGTTCCTTTTTAAGTAAATCGTTTACTGTTTTTACAGGATTAAAAGTTATTTGAGGTACTTCTATAAAAACCGTGTTCCACTTTGCCATACCGCCATTCCATAAGCCTGGCAACTCAAGTGCTTTTAAGGGTTTCCCGTTTTCGTATTTTTTGGAAATAAATCCTGTGTCGGGGTCTGTAAAATCGAGTAAATTAAATTTATTGCCTTTATAATCTCGTACACCACACACAATATCTACGGGATTAAAGTGGGTGGCTTCCTGCAGCATGGACTTTTGAAATGTATCGTCCATATTTATCTGCGAAGCTTCCACAATTTGAAGGGAAGTTGTTCCATTTTCATCTTTTACCCAAAAAGGGCCTCCTCCGGGTGCTCCAATATTTTTTACCACCCCACACACACGTAGAGGTTTGTTTAGCACTTCTATTAAGTCTGATTTACCACTGGGAATGTCTTTAATATTCAATTCATTCCAAATAAAAGAATGAATTTCTTTCATTTTTTGAAGGGTAACATCTGCCTCCAAATCACGTAAATAATCAAATATTTTAGTCTGAAGGCGTAGTAGCTTCCCGGCCAACACTTTTTTGTAAAGGGCAATTTCGGGAACATACTCTTGTGCCGCTACATTGTCTATATTTTTTATGAAAATGATATCGGCATCAATATCATTAAGATTTTCAAGTAGGGCCCCATGCCCCGAGGGTCGAAATACCAGATTGCCCTTTTGATCCCTAAAGGGTAGATTATCAAAATTAACGGCAATGGTATTGGTTTCTTTTTTCTGAAAAGAATAGGTGATGTGGAATGTTTTTTTGGTCTTTCGGCTCACACGACTTTTGATACTCTCAAATTCTTGCTTAAAAGAATCTAAATCCTTTTCAGAAAAGGTAAAATGCAGATATACATCGTCCCCTACAGCGGCATAAAAAGCTGCCTCGTACAATTGTTCTTCAAAAGCGGTGGCGGTATGCTTCTTGTATTTATGAAATGGGATAAGGCCCTTTGGGAGATTTGCAAAGTTAAGTCCGTCTTCATACAGCATGGTTTTTGCAAAAAGATACAACCGAACTCCTTTTATTGACTTTTTATATTCCGGGTGTAGTTTCCGTATTTTGGTTCTAACCTGTTTTAAAAATGCAAAATCGCTAATTCTCTCAAAAAATAGTTTTACCTGACTGTATTCATTTTTCTTTAAAAAATCACGGTATTGCTCTTTTTCGGGATCAAAATCTTTGACAAACTCGTGTAAGAATTTAAACATTCTAGTGGCAGCACCAGAAGCAGGAACAAACTTGACAATTTCTACCTTCTCTTTTTTGGTATCAAAATACGCTTCGTATTTTTTGATATCGGCTTCTTTTAAAGAGTGTATTCCGTTATTTACGGTAGCAGTGGTAACAATATCTACAAAAGGAATTCCTCTTATAAACGTTTCAATCTGTTTTACAATTTGATGCGTTGTCAGACTGTTATCCTTAACTTGTCGTAAGTCTTTTTCAGTAAGCATAGCGGTTCCTTTTCAAATTATCAACTACCTTCTTAGCTTTGTTGAAACGTTGTTTTTCATTGCCGGAAAGTATGGTAAATGGCAGGTTATTTTTTTTTAATTCTGCTTCAAACATACAAAATAGCGTTGACCTATCATAAGGTCTATCTCTCAAAATGTCAGGCTGCCAAGGTACGTCTATGGCTGTTAAAAAGTAATGATGATATTGGTGGCGTTCCGTTGCTTCTAAAATGCTGTTTGGGCAAAAATTTTCATAATAATAGTCACAATACACTTTTATTTCTAGAAGATTTGTATCGCAAAAGAGGAAGGTTTCTGCTGTTTTTGTCAATTTATTTTCTGAATGAATTTGCCCTAAAGCAATGGGGAAAATATCGTCTTTCGTTATTTTTTCTTTTTTTGAACGCCATTTTTCTTCCAGATATTCCCGCATATACTCCGGCACCCATTCTGTTTTATAATATGCTGCAAGTTGTTTGGCAAGGGTTGTTTTTCCGGTAGATTCGGGGCCAAACAAAACAAATTTTAAGCAGTTTGAGGGGTGTTGTGTAAGTGCTTTTTCCATGCGAGATACCCTTGTATGGCAAGGATGGTAAAAATTAGGTATTGCAAAGATAACATTCCCAAACCACGATATGCGTAAAGTGGCACTGTAATTAGGTCGGCAAAAATCCAAAGGGTCCAATTTTCAAGTTTTTTAGTTGCCATATACCACATGGCTGTAAAGAAAATTCCTGAAGTAAAAATGTCAATATAGTTTACTATTTCAAGTTTATAATCAAAGGCTAAGTAAACTAAATAGGTAATTATCATTGTTACAAAGAATAAGGCAAAACCTATTAGTTTCTCTCTAACGTTTGTTCTAGAAATTGGCACTACGACTTTATTATCTTTTTTTCTAGCCCAATTCCACCAACCATACACACTCATTACCGAATAGTAAAAATTCATCATCATATCTCCAAAGTACTGTGCTTTGTAGAGCAAATACACGGTAATAACTGTTGCAATTAACCCTGTGGGATATACTAGAATATTTTCTTTTTTGGCATACCAAACACTTGCTTATCCAAATACAAAAACAAGTGTTTCAAAAATAATGTCGAGGGTAGAAGCATTTTTATACGAGTCAAGAAAAAAATCAAAAATGGGGTTCATAATCGCTTCTATCGCTTTTTACAATTTTCACATAAAGTAATCCTTTTTCAATGGCTTCCAAAGCCACTTTTATTTCTTTTTGAAGCAAGGCCATGACCTCATCGTAATCTCCATAAACCTGGGTGCTTAAAGGATTTTCAAGTACTGTAAGGCCACTATTACGAAGGGATTTAATAAATTGAATAATGGCAGGTTCGTAATTGTCTTGCAAGGGTGTTAACGTAAGTTCAACGGAGATTTTCATAACATTATTTTGGTTCAAAGTTATAAAACATCCCCCTCAATCCCCCTTCAAATGGGGAAGTTATTTTCAAAAGCAGTGCCCATAACTATCATGGTAGCTCCTGCACTATAGGCATTTTTAATTTGCTCTTTGGTTTTTATTCCGCCACCCACAATTAAAGGAATGTTCAGTTCTTGCTTTACAGCCGAAATAATTTCTGAAGAAACCGGCACTTTTGCCCCACTTCCTGCTTCCAAGTACATCAATTTTGCTCCCATAAGTTCCCCCGCTTTTGCCGTATCTACAATAGGTTGAACAGCTGTTTGAGGCAATGGTTTTGTTTGGGTAACGCTCGCCACGGCAGATTCATTTTCTCCATCAATTAAAATATAGCCTGTGGGAATGATTTCCAAAGAACTCCCTCTCAATTTTGAAATTGCTTTTACGTGTTGTCCAATTAAATACTCGGGATTTCTTCCCGATAATAAACTTAAAAACAAGAGCCCGTCTGCATCATTTGTTATTTGCGAAACATCTCCCGGAAACAATAGTATGGGTTTTGCTGTGCAATTTTTTAAGGCTTTTACTAAATCTTCGGTTATTCCTTCGGGTACGGTGCTTCCCCCAACAAACAGATGGGTGGTTTCAAGAGGTAAATTTCGCAAAAAGGAAGCTGTATTTTTTAGTTCAAACTTTTCAGGGTCAATAAGAATAGCCAAAAGTTTTTTCTTTAAATCAAGTGCTTCAGAAAAAGAGTTGTATAAGCTTTTTGTCATCATTCCTTCTATGAAATTAAGGCATAGGCACTCGTAAATCCTTCAAACTCTTCAAACCAAACGTGGTAGCTTTCTTCTTTCCCCTTATAAGAAACTTGAGCTGTTGTTTTCATTTCGTCCATGTCAAAATCTTCTACATAAATGTTTTTCAGAAAGCTCACACCAAGCTCTGCGAAACTTTTATACAAACTTTCCTTGGCCCCCCAAACCATAGTTAACTTTCGCATTAAAGCATCTTCATTGGCAAGTGTTCTATACTCTTCAATAGGGGTAAATTTGTGGGCTATTTTTAGAATTTTGTGGCGTTGCATTTCTATGTCAATTCCTACTTCTTTATCACTTATTATAATGGCAGAGAAAATGTAAGAGTGCGTGATAGAAATCTTTTTCCCGTCTTTTAAATGAGGCTTTCCATTTTCATCATAATATAAATCAAAATCAGTATAACCCACTATGGCCAACAAATGTCTTATACTCATAAAGCCTCTTTGGTGAATATCGCTTTTCATCCGTTCTACTCTATCCTTACAATGAGCTGTTAAGACAATTCCTTCTGAAAGGGTTTCATAAGACTCTAGTATCTTCCAAATGAGGACTTTTGTATGGGAATTTACTGTTATAGTTTTATAAAGAGGCATGTAATTTGAAGGATATTATGTACTTTTGCCTTCTGAAAAATTCAGAAAAAATTAATAATCAAATATACTAATATGTCTACGAAAACCGCCACGTATGTGCCGTATAAAGTAAAAGATATTTCCTTGGCAGACTGGGGAAGAAAAGAAATTGAACTAGCCGAAGCAGAAATGCCCGGGCTTATGTCGCTTCGCGAAGAGTATGGGGATGCCCAGCCTTTAAAAGGTGCAAGAATTGCCGGATGTTTGCATATGACCATCCAAACGGCTGTCTTGATTGAAACCCTTCAAGCATTGGGTGCCGAAGTTACTTGGAGTTCTTGCAACATTTTTTCTACGCAAGACCAAGCCGCTGCTGCTATTGCCGCTGCCGGAATTCCGGTATATGCTTGGAAAGGAATGAACGAGGAAGAATTTGATTGGTGTATTGAGCAAACCCTTTTCTTTGGGGAAGATCGTAAACCGTTAAATATGATTTTGGATGATGGAGGTGATTTAACCAATATGGTTTTTGACCGTTACCCGGAACTAATTTCTGGAATTAAAGGCCTAAGTGAAGAAACCACTACCGGAGTTCACCGTTTGTACGAGCGTATGGAAAATGGAACCTTACCTATGCCGGCTATTAACGTAAACGATAGTGTTACCAAATCTAAATTCGACAATAAATACGGTTGTAAAGAAAGTGCCGTAGATGCCGTGCGTCGTGCTACCGATATTATGCTAGCCGGAAAACGTGTAGTTGTATGTGGCTATGGTGATGTTGGAAAAGGAACTGCTGCCTCTTTTAAAGGTGCTGGTTCCATCGTTACTGTTACTGAAATTGACCCCATTTGTGCCTTACAAGCAGCTATGGATGGATACGAGGTAAAACGTTTGGAAAATGTGATAGCCAATGCCGATATTGTTGTGACTACCACTGGAAACAAAGATATTGTTCGTGCAGAACACTTTCAGGCAATGAAAGACAAAACCATAGTTTGTAATATAGGTCATTTTGACAATGAAATTGATGTAGCTTGGTTGAAGAAAAACTACTCTAAAATTGAAATTAAACCTCAAGTGGATAAATACACCGCTAACGGAAAAGATATCATCTTACTGGCTGAAGGGCGTTTGGTAAACTTAGGTTGTGCTACTGGGCATCCTAGTTTTGTAATGAGTAACTCATTCACCAACCAGACATTGGCTCAAATAGAGCTTTGGAATAACAGCAATGCTTACGAGAACAAAGTGTATATGCTACCAAAACACTTAGATGAAAAAGTGGCCAAATTGCACCTTGAAAAAATTGGGGTAGAACTTACAGAACTTCGCCCCGATCAAGCGAAGTATATTGGTGTAAAAGTAGAAGGGCCTTATAAGCCGGAGTATTATAGATACTAAAAATACAAATCTAAATATTGATTAAAAAAACCGTCTCAAAAATTGAGACGGTTTTTTTATTTTAAATTAATGATTGATAATTAATTGATAGGTTGTCAATTCATTATCGATATAAATATGTAAAAAATACGTTCCATTGGGGATATTCTCTGTGATTATTGTTTTTTCAATATTTGAAGATACTCCATCATAATATACGTTAGAATACATATCAAAAATAGTGACATGATAATCTCCCGGTGGATACGAGCTAAAGTCCAAATTAAAAGCTTCGTCTGCGGTATTAGGGTATGGAAACACAGGAGTATGGTTTTGACCGGCACCACCAGCGCCATGTTCTACATATAATAATACTGCATCACCATCCCCGCAAGTATTATGCCCCATAAGTTGTACATTACCATTAATACCTGCATATCCCGTAAATACATTTGTTGACCTGCCCGCATTAGGGGGTACTTGCCAATTTGGACCTAAATAGTCGAACGGAGCAACCACATCATAAGGCTCTGGCAACCACCAAGTATAAGAAGCAGCCCCTTCTGAAACACCTCCACTATAATTTACGGTAGCACCTGTATTTACAAGTGTAGGACCAGATAATACTCCATTAGGTCCTCCAGGTTTTCCAGGTCGTCCTAACCATACATTTTTTTGCACTACTTGATGTGGAAAAATAGCTTTAATATACCCCTGCATACTTGAAGAAGTAGTCCCTTCTACGGTTACAGAATAATCATCGGATGTTACAATCTGTAACCCCGCCGAAACTTCCCAGTATTGCACTGGCCTAGGGGCTTTACAATTAGCAAACTCAAAAGTTGCAGGGCTATTATAACAAACAGCTTGTGGCCCTTCAAGATCTTGTGCTTTTAGATATACAATAGGGGACTGTTCATTCCCTGCCAATTCTTGATAAAGCCAATTTACACTTTCTTCCGTAAAAGAGGTGTGCCGTTCATTCTTATTAGGGCCAAAATAAGTATCAAAAGGTATTTCTTCTGTACAAACTAAGTTTCTATTCATATCTGAACTCCAATTAAACTCTGGATTATAAAAACCTAGTGAACTTACAGTTGGTATAAAAGAACTTACATGTTTCAACTTATTAATATCCCAATCATTTACACAAATATTTCCAAACAATACCCACTCACAGGGAGTAGATCTTTCTATTGAATGCGCCAATTCCCATTGCGTGGGATACCATCCACCAGGAGTATTATCCATATTACCCCTTGAATTATAGCTAGATATAAAGCAATCATAATAATCCCAGGAAATAGTTTTTTTCTTAAAAAAAGCAATTTTATGTGTAGTATTTACAGATGGCATATTATATGTTTCCATTGTTGTTGTATGTCCTAAAACATTGGTATAACCTTCTATTTTAAAAGTCTGCTCACCACTAAAAGCATAATTATCAGGTATAAGTGTGCCGCTTATCTCTGTACCTCCAGGAACATAGGGATTTTCAAATAAGGTCTTGTTTTGCAGAGAACCATTAATTAGCGCAATTTTTCTTAAATTTTGTGGATACCCTTTACTATTGGGCAAGCCATTATTAAATAGATTATTGTAATACTGTATAAAGAAAGGATGCCCTCTATTAATAGTATAACCTTGTGAAATCGTTTTACCACTTAAATATTGTTGAGAGACTGAACTATTTCCTCCCCATTTATACTGCTCTATAAGTTGTTGTCTGGCAGCAGGAGAACCTAGTTGGTTGTCAACAAAATCTTCTGCTTCCGAACTATTGGCATGATCATTAATTAAATTTACGAGAGCTTGTGCCCCCATAGGAATATTAGCCCCTAAATGAGGACTATCAATACTTACCCAAAGCCTAGCATTATGGGAGATTCCATTCTTTTCCATATAGGCCAAAGCATAGCGGGATATTTGCCCTCCCATACTGGGGCCTACAATAACCAATTGCTCGGCACTTCCGTTTTGAACCAACTCATTGTTAAGTTGCTGATACAAAGCTACATGGCCTAATGCATTACGCTCAATATAATCTGCCCCGCCATCAATTTTTATGTAATTATTCATTGCAATTTGATGCACGGGATGATTCACTATGACCACATCATAGCCAAGACCATTTAATTCTTCAATTATATAATGAGGATCTCCTTGACTATCATAATAGGTCATCATCTCCTCTATCGAAAAATGTTCCTCATCAGAAGAATCTGGGTGTGGGTCACTATCTTGTATTTGTCTTTTATCTAAGGGATCGAACCCATCTATAATAACAATAGGTTTTTGTAAAACAGCTAGATTTGAATGAAAAAAAGTTCTATACTCTAATCTCGCATAATAAGCTACACTCTCTTCATATCCTTGAAAAGGGATAGTGGCATTAATACTATCATACCTTATAGCGTTGTTTGGCGGTGGAGTTGCTGCCACCTTCACATGGACAACCCCCTGTGTGGTTTTGGTGCTCCCATCTGCAAAGGTTGCCGTAATGGTTATTATTTTTTCTTGCGTTTGTGAATAAGCAACTACTACTTCCTCTTGTACAAGGACTCCATTATCTATGATAATATAGTCTTGATTGGTGTCAAAATTTGCGACAAGTTGGGTAATGTTGTTGTTTTCCGTTTCTTGAAAAATAAGATCTGCTTTAAATTGATAGGTAATTTCTTCCCCCACGGCATATTGTTTAAGCGGGGAGACCATAAATAAATGATTTTCCAAAAAAGCAGGAGTGCCGTTTTCAATTTTTTCAAATTGTTCATCCACAATTCGCAATCCCCCTTCGTTTTCAGTTTCGGGATTGTAATTTAGTGTATGAAAGGTGGCATTGATGAGTGCGATATCCACTACATTATTTTGATACTTAGTATTGGAACGTTCCCAAAGTTCATTAGAAGAAATAAACTTTGTTGTATTGGACGCCCTGTATAACTCTAATAGGGATTGTTTAAAATACTTGGTATTTGCCACATTTATGGAATCGTTAAATATGGATAGTCTTGCTGTAGGGACTACCCTATCATACAGTATTCCACTGTCAAATGCTGTTTGATCTATAGCGACCAGCATGCTGTCTATTTTGGTTTGTGGAGGGTTTTGAGCGTAGATTTGTGTTAAAAAACTAAAAAAAACAGAAATACATAAAAAAATTCTCATAATTTTGAAGTGTTAATAGGTGAAACATTGTGTTAACTGGTTTTATTTATTGCATTTTTGGGCATCATGGCTGTGATGCCCTTTTTTAATTTAATCCTAGTTATAGCTTATACTGCATTTGTATTCCGTAAAACCAAATGTTATAAGTGGAAATATGTAATTGGCCCGTAGCACCCAAAAACATATCATCTGTTAGTTGATACTTTAAAACTGCATCGGATCTAAAAATTCCAAGTTCAAAAAAGGATTTGGGGTGCAACTCTTCGGTTTCGTTAATCCAAAAAACCCCTCCATATAAATCCAATGTCAATTTATTATAAATAGGTATTTCCCTACCGTAGAGCAAACTGTACTCTTGAAATTTAGAAATTTTAAAATCCCAAGTATATTTAATGTTAAAACGAATACGGTTTCGTCTCCTCTCAGCAGCTATACCAAATTCATTGAAGGTTTCTCTAAAATATCCCTCCTTTTCAGTAACAATATTACAAAGGGTATAATACCCCCTTAAATGCCACCCTTCTTTAGGAGAGTCGTTTTCAACATCTTGAGCAGAAACAACGGTAATAATTCCCATAAAAATGACGGGCAGTAAAGTCTGCAATTTTTTCATCCCTTTTATTTTAATTTACGATTCTATAATTGATATTATTTTGTGTGTCATCGAAACCAATAAAGCCAAATTTAAGGTCAAAATAAAGTTTTGTTAAGTTATAATTTTGGCTAAACGAACTTGGGTTTTGAGTTTCTATAATTAAAACTTTGTCGTAAATTTTATTACCAATGCTCATATTTTGAAGATTTGAATAAGGTGTTTCAAACTGAAAAACTTCCCTTATTTCACATGGGACGCCTCCCGTAGCAAGATCGAATCTAGAATACACTGTAGATTCTCTTTTATAAAATGACAGGTAAAACTTTGAGCAGTGATCCCCTTCCACCGTAAAATCTAATAGGAGTTTATTAACATCAACCAATGGCGAACTATTACCGCTCAAACTAATACCTCCCACTCGTTCTTTTGAAATGGCATAGCGAAATACTTTTATGGTTATTTCTTCGTCTAACTGGTTTCTAAATACCGCCTGTTGGGTATTTTCATAGACGGTCGGCAAAAAAGTATAATCTTCTTCATTAAATTCATAAAACGCAACATCTGTATTTGGGGTACAGCCGATAAAAAAAACAAGGCCTAATAAGAGTAGTTTTTTCATAACTAAAGTTTTAAAATCTTATAAGTTTGTGAACTACCAGCGGTAGTTTTAGTAGTTACCAAATATAATCCTGTACTGAATTTTGACATATCAACTTGAAAAGTTAGATCTAGCTCCTTAAGATATAACACTTTTTTTCCTGAGATGGTATGGATTTCTATTTCGGAAATAGGATTTTGTGATTGTATTGATAGAAATTTTTTAACCGGATTAGGGTATAATACTACTTGGTTATTGGTAACATCTTCTATAGAAAGCGGACAATTCTCTGTAAAGGTAATAGGATGTCCAGCCTGTGCTTCAATAAATAAAGCTAAGGGCGAATTTACATCATCCAAACAAACGGTTTCTAATATGGGAAGCTCCTCAAAATTACAGGTTTGGCCAACACCACTAATGTTTAGGTTGGTATTGTTCCCACTTTTTAAATTAAGGTAAGTAAGTTCATCATTCCATTTTAGGTCTAAGGTTGCCAATAAAGGATTGTTACTTACATCTAAGGTTTCAAATAAATTATTACGGGCATAAATACGATATATCCCCGGATTTTGAGAAAAATCTAAGGAAGTCAAATTATTATCATCTAAAATAACTCCCTCTAGATTGGGATTTTGAGTGATATCTAATGTGGTTAAAAAGTTTCCCTGAAGATATAAGTACTTTAAATTAATATTTTTACTAACATCTATAGCTGTAAGATTTCCAAAATTTGATTGTAAAAATTCTAAATCATAATTGGCACTTACATCCAAAGATGTATAAGGATTCCCTGAACCCGAGTAATTTTTTAAAAAAACATTTT
>JAGQZA010000099.1 GCA_020435805.1 Flavobacteriaceae bacterium | reverse complement strand
GGCCTCATTGGAAAATATGTAGAACTTCAGGATAGTTACAAATCTATTCTGGAAGCATTTATTCACGCAGGGGCAGCCAATGAAGTAAAAGTAGAAGTGGTAAGCATCCATTCAGAATATATAGATGCTAAAAACATGGAAAAAGAGCTGGAAGGGTTACACGGAATCCTCGTGGCTCCCGGTTTTGGGGAACGTGGTATTGAAGGAAAGATTGAAGCCGTCCGTTATGCTCGTGAAAATAACTTGCCTTTTTTAGGAATATGTCTGGGGATGCAAATGGCAGTTATTGAGTATTCTCGTAACCTGTTAGGGTTAAAAGAGGCGAATAGTACCGAGATGAATCGAAACACTCCCTATCCGGTTATTTCGTTAATGGAGGAACAAAAAAATATTACCAATATGGGCGGTACCATGCGTTTGGGAGCTTGGCGATGTGATTTGAAACCCAATAGTATTGTTCAGAATATTTACAAAACAAATACTATTATGGAGCGCCACCGTCACCGTTATGAGTATAATAATGAGTATCGAGATGCCTTGGAAAATGCAGGGTTAATTGCTACCGGGACGAACCCCGATACTGGTTTGGTGGAAATAGTGGAAATTCCCGCACACCCTTGGTTTGTAGGTGTGCAGTATCACCCAGAATATAAAAGTACAGTGGCTAATCCACATCCCTTGTTTGTAGGTTTTGTGGCAGCTGCTTATAAACATTCAAAAAAATAACGACAATTTGTCTGAAACCATTTTTAGGCGAGGTTGTTGTAAAACAAAATAAAACTTCCCCCTTTGAAGGGGGATTGAGGGGGATGTCAATCAACCTCTAATTTTAATTATATGGAAGAAAAAAAATTTGACCTTACTACCTTAGTTGGTATTTTATTAATAAGCGGGATTCTGTTTTGGATGATGTATCAAAACCAGCCCACTCCCGAAGAAATAGAGGCCGAAAAAGCCAAAACCGAAAAAGTTTCCGAAGGGAGTTCTCCTTCAGATTTGCAAAATAAACCTGTTGTTGAAACTACTTCCACCCAGAATAACGCCGTGAGTAGCAGTGATTCTCTTGCTGTTTCAGAATTACAAAACAGGCTAGGGTCATTTGCCTATTCGGGCACGCTACCTTCCGCAAAAGAAACAACCACTGTTGTTGAAAATGATGTGTTGCAACTTACGGTAAGCAACAAAGGAGGTGCTATTGTGGAGGCAAAACTAAACGACCAAACCCAATATCGAGGGGAAAATGTGTTTCTTATAAAAGACGGAAATAACGACTTTAATCTTCAGTTTTCTTCCGAAAATAGATTACTTAATACACGCGATTTATTCTTTGAACCTGCACTTTCCAAAAACGGAGAAAATCATGTGCTTTCCATGAAGCTAAAGACTTCTGAAAATGCATTTATAGAATACCGATACGAGCTGAAACCCGGAGAGTATATGTTAGATTTCAGTCTTCGTAGCCAAGGACTGGAAGGGGTGCTTGACAGCTCACAGCCTATGTACCTCGATTGGAATTACAAAGGATACCGTCAGGCAAAGAGTATCTCTTACGAAAATAGATACACACGACTTACCTATGAGTTTGAAAATGGAGACGACCATAGCAAACTCTCTCCGGCGGGTGAAGATGATGAGACCGAGGCAAATGTTACGTGGTTCAATTTCCGTCAGCACTTTTTTAGTGCTATGCTGTTGACGAATACTGCATTTAAAGAAGTGAAATTCACTTCAGAAGATTTGGTGAAAAACGAAGAGGTCGATACTGTTTTTACCAAAAAATACGGTGCCAAAATGTTGTTGGAGCCCAAAGGGGGAGCGTTAGCCTACGATATGAATATGTATTATGGCCCTACTGATTACCAAATATTTAAAACCTACGATAGAAATCTGGATGAAGCGATGCCCTTGGGTTGGGGGCTCTTCGGATTTTTGAATAAGTATCTTATCATTCCGGTATTTAGTTTGTTAAGCGATTGGTTCCCTGCCGGTATTGCCATTATTGTATTAACTATTTTATTCAAATTATTGCTTTCACCGGTTCAGTACAAGCAATACGTTTCGCAAGCAAAGCTGAAAGTATTAAAGCCTGAATTGGACGAAATAAAAAAGAAATACGAAGGCAACAATATGAAGATTCAGCAGGAAACTTTGAAACTTCAAAATATTGCAGGAGCCAGCCCATTGAAAGGTTGTTTGCCGGCACTGTTGCAAATTCCTGTGTTTTATGCCTTGTTTACCTTCTTCCCAACCGCGTTTGATTTGCGCCAAAAAAGCTTCCTTTGGGCAGATGACTTGGCGAGTTATGATGTGGTAGCAGAGCTTCCGTTCCATATTCCTTTCTATGGGGATCACGTGAGTTTATTCCCCATTTTGGCTTCTATTGCCATTTTTGTGTATATGATGATGACCATGGGCTCTACCATGCAGCAACAGCAACAGCCCGGGATGCCCAACATGAAATTCCTCATGTATTTGTCTCCCTTATTTATGTTGTTCTTCTTCAATAATTATGCGAGTGGACTTTCGGTGTATTACTTAACTTCTAATGTCATTACCATAGGTATTATGCTGGTTATTAAGAATTTTATTATTGATGAAGATAAGATTCATGCCCAAATTCAGGAAAACAAAAAGAAGCCTAAAAAGCAAAATCGTTTTCAGCGTAAAATGGCCGAAATGATGGAGCAGGCCGAAGCCCAGAAGAAAGCACAACAACAAAATAAAAAGTAACTTTTTGTAGCTCTTATCGGTACAATTTTTGACAACTGAAACCCGTTGTAAGAAAAACAGTAGTTAGTTATGAAGTATATTTTTGTTTCCTTTTTATTTCTGTTATTTTTAAATGTGACTGCCTATTCGCAGGAAGCCATCAATCAATTAGATGCCAATGGCAAGATGCATGGGGTGTGGAAAAAAACCTACCCGGAAAGTAACCAATTGCGTTATGAAGGAACCTTCAACCACGGGAAAGAAGTAGGAACTTTTAAATATTACTGTGAAACCTGTGGCAACCAGCCTACCGCCATTAGTGTCTTTAGTGATAAAGACAATTCGGTTTGGGTTCAGTATTTTACCATAGAAGGAAAGTTGGTTAGTGAAGGAAAGATGATTGCCAAAGAACGTGAAGGAGAATGGGTTTCTTACCATGAAAAGTCCAAACTGGTCATGAGTCGCGAAGTTTACAAAAAAGGGAAACTCAATGGCAAGCAAACCACCTATTATGCCAATGGAAAGACCACAGAGGAAATTACCTATCTGGACGGAATCAAAGAAGGTGAAAATTTATATTATTCTCCTGAGGGAGTCATTATAAAAAAACTGCTATACCGAAACGACCTTTTGGAAGGACCTGCAACCTATTACGATGCTTTTGGTGTTGTGGTAATTGAAGGCAATTACAAGCAAGGAAAAAAGCATGGGCTTTGGCGTTACTTCAAAAACGGAAAGCTGGAATTGGAAGAAACCTATCCCAAGCCTTTAAAGAAAAGTAATTAGGAGGAAGTGAACTTGAAGCCAAATCTGGCGTTCTATCTATTTAAAAAACCTTCTTGTAGCTAACATTCACTTTGCAAGTAAGTTTTTTTACCTTTACCGTACTAAAATCAAATGAAAAAACGAGTTGTTGTAGGATTAAGCGGAGGTGTTGACTCCAGTGTTGCTGCCTATCTTTTGAAAGAACAAGGCTACGAAGTCATTGGGCTTTTTATGAAGAATTGGCACGATGACTCTGTCACTATTTCGGATGAATGCCCCTGGCTGGAAGACAGTAACGATGCCATGTTGGTCGCGGAAAAGTTAGGGATTCCCTTTCAAACTATCGACTTAAGTGTGCAATACAAAGAACGCATTGTAGATTATATGTTCCATGAATATGAAATGGGACGCACCCCCAATCCCGATGTACTTTGTAATCGTGAAATCAAGTTTGATGTCTTTCTGAAAATTGCCTTACATCTTGGAGCCGATTTTGTGGCTACGGGACATTATTGCCGAAAAGGGACTATAGAAAAAGATGGCAAAGCCATCTATCAATTGCTTTCCGGAAAAGACCCCAATAAAGATCAATCGTATTTTTTATGTCAATTATCGCAAGAACAATTGGCTAAAACGCTATTCCCAATAGGCGATTTACAAAAGGCGGAAGTACGTAAAATAGCCGCAGAGCAAGATTTGGTAACCGCAGAAAAGAAGGACTCCCAAGGATTGTGTTTTATTGGAAAAGTACGTTTGCCCGATTTCCTTCAGCAGCAATTAAAACCCAAAGAAGGATTGATTGTTGAAGTACCTTCTGAATTTTCAGCCTACGAAAAAACAGTCCGTAATTTTACTTCCGAAGAAGATAAAATTCAGTATTTATCTGAAAAATATTCCTATTCAAAGAACGATGGCAAAGTGATAGGAACACATCAAGGAGCTCATTTTTTCACCAAAGGACAACGAAAAGGACTGGCCGTAGGAGGAACCAAAGAACCCTTGTTTGTGATAGATACCGATGTAAAAGAAAACATTATTTACACGGGGCAGGGGAAGGACCATCCGGGTTTGTACCGTAGCGGTTTATTTGTTAAAAACGAAGAAATCCATTGGATACGAAAAGATCTTGCATTGCAAGATGATACTTCCATGGAGGTAAAAGCAAGAATTCGATATCGACAACCTCTGGAAAAAGCAACATTATATAAAACCATTTCAGGTTTATATGTTATATTTGAAAAACCACAATCTGCCATTACCGAAGGACAATTTGTTGCTTGGTATCAAGACGAAGAGTTACTTGGGAGTGGTGTTATATCTTAAAATTTAAAATGATGAAAAAATTAGTATTTCTACTTACCTTATTACTATCACAATTAGGGTTTAGTCAAATCCAAGACGCTTGGGTGTTCTTCGCAGACAAAGAAAATGTGCAGACATCTATCGATAACCCTTTAACGATTTTGACGCAAGAAGCTATCGATAGAAAAGCATTACATGAAGTTGTTATTGACGAAAGAGATGTTCCTGTAACCGAGTCCTACATCACGCAAATAAAAAATGCCCCGGGAATTACCTATTGGGCAAAATCGAAGTGGATGAACTGTGTTTATGTGCAAGGAACACAGTCCGATATTGAAGATTTACTGAATTTATCCTTTGTAATAGATATTGAATGGGCCGATAAAAGCATGAACTTTACCAATCCGGGGGGATCTTCCACACGAGATAAGTTTGAAATAGAAAACAGTACTTCTCGAATTGAATACAATTATGGTGCTGCCGCTAACCAAATTGAAATGATACATGGAGACCATCTCCACGAACTTGATTTTACCGGTGATGGGATGAAGATTGCTGTTTTGGATGCCGGTTTTCCCGGTTTTGCTTCTAATCCCGGCTTCGCTGCCATGGTAAATGAAGGAAGACTTTTAGGTACCTATGATTTTTTCAGTAGAACTACCGATGTTACAGGTACAGGTCAACATGGAGTAAATACTACCAGTGATATGGGAGGATTTCTACTAAATCAATTTGTAGGAACAGCACCCCAAGCTTCGTATTATCTATTTAGAACAGAATATGGTCCGGACGAGATTCCTCGTGAAGAAGCATGGTGGGTAGAAGCCTTGGAAAGAGCCGATAGTTTGGGTGTAGATGTAACCAATACCTCTTTAGGATATAGAGAATATGACAACCCTGCTTATACACATACCTACGAAGATTTAAACGGACTTACCACTTTTGCTGCCAGAGGGGCCAATATTGCTACTGAAAAAGGGATGATTATAGTTACTTCTGCAGGAAATGAAGGCCCTATTACTGTTGGGACGCCGGCAGATGCCTTGGATATCTTAGCAGTAGGTGCTGTTAACTCCAGTGGTAACTATGCTTCTTTTAGCTCCAGAGGACCTACAGTAGATGGACGCATAAAACCCGATGTTATGGCGCAAGGGCAAGGCTCTGCCGTTATTCGCGAAAGCGGGAATGTCGATTTTAGTAGTGGAACATCATTCAGTTCTCCTATTTTGGCTGGTGCGGTAGCTTGTTTGTGGCAATCGAAACCGGAAATAAAGAATACTCAGCTTATGCAAATTATTCGCGAAACGGCAAGTTTATATAATAACCCAACCAATCAAATGGGGTACGGTATTGCGAACTTTCAGGCAGCGTATAATTCATTACATAATTTAGGGATAGAAGAACAATTTCTGAAAGAAAACTTCGCCGTATATCCTAATCCTGTTTCAGATAGATTGAATGTATCTTTTCCAAAGAATGTTTCTCAAGCTACAGTTACCATGTTTAATATTTTAGGAAAAAAAGTACTTGAAGTGGAAGTTACTTCAACAAACAATCAAGTAGTACTTTCATCATTGCCACAAGGAGTTTATATTGCCAAAGTAGTTTCTGAAGAAACCAAAAATTCCTTCAAAATTATCAAGTTATAGTGTCCAATAAAATCACCCAGCTTTTTGGAATTCAATATCCTATCATTCAAGCTGGGATGATTTGGAATAGCGGCTGGCGACTCGCCAGTACCGTGAGCAATGCAGGTGGGTTGGGGCTTTTAGGGGCAGGTTCCATGTATCCGGAGGTACTTCGCGAACACATTCAGAAATGCAAAAAAACTACTAACAAACCTTTTGGGGTTAATGTCCCCATGTTGTACCCTAACATTCAAGAGATTATCGACATTATTATAGAAGAAAAGGTACAAATTGTCTTTACTTCTGCCGGGAATCCCGCTACTTACACTTCGTATTTAAAACAACATGGGATTACTGTGGTTCACGTGGTGAGCAGTGTAAAATTTGCCTTAAAAGCGCAGGAGGCCGGGGTAGATGCTGTTGTTGCTGAAGGTTTTGAAGCCGGAGGACACAACGGCAGGGAGGAGACCACTACGTTCACTTTAATCCCCATGGTTCGTGAGAAAATTACAGTTCCGCTTATTGCTGCCGGAGGTATTGCTACGGGTAGAGGGATGCTGGCTGCCATGATTTTAGGAGCCGATGGGGTACAGGTGGGAAGTCGTTTTGTAGCTTCGGAAGAAAGCAGTGCACATCCTGCCTTTAAAGAAGTGGTTGTAAATGCGAAAGAAGGGGATACTGAGCTTACCTTAAAAGAGTTAGCTCCCGTACGACTGATTAAAAATAAATTTTATAACGACGTAAAAGAACTCTATAAAAAGGCTCCTTCTGTAGATGAATTAAAGCAATTGCTAGGTCGTGCCCGTGCCAAAAAAGGGATGTTTGAAGGCGATCTGGAAGAAGGTGAGTTAGAAATAGGGCAGATAGCCGGATTAATTCACGACATTAAACCGGCAGCCACAATCCTTCAAGATATTATCTCTGAATATCAAGAAGCCAAAAAACAAATTTCAGAGTTATTTTAATACTAATTACTGAAGCGATATGGTAATTTGGTTTTTTACCAAATCCTCGAAAGTTTCTCGTTGACGTATCAAGTGTGCTTTGTTTTTATACCACAATACTTCGGCAGGTCGATAACGCGAATTGTAATTACTCGCCATCGTAAAACAATAAGCACCTGCATTGCTAAAGGCTAAAATATCGCCTTCCCGAATTTCAGCAATTCGACGATTATTGCCAAAGGTGTCGGTTTCACAAATATAACCCACTACCGAATAAAAACGTTCTTTGCCCTCTGGGTTGCTGATATTTTTTATTTCATGCTGACTTCCGTAGAACATAGGACGGATTAAATGATTAAAACCACTGTCAACTTGTGCAAAAACGGTGGAAGTGGTTTGCTTTACTACATTTACTTTCACTAAAAATTTACCTGCTTCACTCACCAAAAACTTTCCGGGCTCAAAAGCTAAGGTCAATTCTTTTCCGTAGCTTTTGCAAAAATCATTGAATCTTGCTGAAAGTTTTTCACCAAATTCTTCTACATTGGTTTCAATATCGCCTTCTTTATAAGGTACTTTAAAACCACTTCCGAAGTCAATAAACTCTAAATCTTTAAAGTTTTCGGCGGCGTTGAAAAGTATTTCCGAAGCATATAAAAACACATCAATATCCAAAATATCACTACCGGTATGCATATGAATTCCGTTGATGGTCATTTTTGTATTTTCTACAATACGCTTAATATGAGGAAGTTGATGAATAGAAATTCCAAATTTACTATCAATATGCCCTACGGAAATATTGGTGTTTCCCCCAGCCATAACGTGTGGGTTTACTCGGATACATACCGGAATTTTGGGATGTTTGGTTCCAAATTGTTCTAAAATGGAAAGATTATCAATATTGATTTGCACTCCCATTTCCATAGCCCGCTCAATCTCTTCCAAAGAAACGCCGTTGGGGGTGTAAATAATTTTGTTGGCAGGAACTCCAGCTTCCAGAGCCAAACGCACCTCCTGAATGGAAACCGTGTCCATGCCGGCACCAAAACTGTGTAATAATTTAAGTACCGAAATGTTTGAAAGCGCCTTTACCGCATAGTTCACCTTTACTTTTTTTACCTTAGAAAATGCACTTGTTAAGCGTTTGTATTGTGCTTCCATTTTGGAGGCATCGTACACATACACCGGGCTGTTGAATTCACTAACTACGGTTAAAAGGTCTTCGTTTGTCATTTTT
>JAGQZA010000098.1:2964-8625 GCA_020435805.1 Flavobacteriaceae bacterium | reverse complement strand
CTTGAAAGAGGGCGAATGATTAAACATATTGAAGACTATCCAACAGCCAATATGGATCCTTGGGACTTTAAGTTTAAAGGGCAGTTACCTCTTGAGGAGCAAAAAAAGCAACTGAAACAAGCAAGGACGGGTTATACTACCGATGAAGCTCACCGACATTTTTTTGTAAACGATTTAGTGCATCCCTATAATGAAGTAAAGCGTTTCGATTGGATGCGGGGATATCATGTAGGGGGACGTTCTATTATGTGGGGACGCCAAAGTTATCGGTTAAGCGATATTGATTTTGAAGCCAATAAAAAAGAAGGTGTTGCTGTAGATTGGCCGGTACGCTATAAAGATATTGCCCCTTGGTATGATAAGGTAGAAGAGTTTATCGGAGTAAGTGGTGAAGCCCTTGGATTGGAAGTATTGCCTGATGGTGTTTTTTCGCCTCCTATGGAACTAAATTGTGCCGAAATTGATTTAAAAGAATCTATGGCGAAGAACTATGACGATGGTCGCGTTTTAACCATTGGCCGCACAGCCCATATTACCGGAACCAAAACTCACGATGGGCGATCTGCATGTCAATTTAGGAATAGATGTATGAGGGGGTGCCCCTTTGGAGGGTATTTCAGTAGTGTTTCTTCTACACTTCCGGCTGCCGAAAAAACGGGCAATTTAACGCTACGGCCCAATTCTATTGTTCACGAAGTAGTGTATGATGATGCTACCAAAAAAGCAACGGGTGTTAAAGTCATCGATTCAGAAAGTGGTGAAAAACTGGAATTTAAAGCTAAAGTTATTTTTCTATGCGCCTCTGCCATTGCAACGGCCAGTATCTTACTTCAGTCCAAGAGTGAAAGATTTCCAAACGGAATGGGCAACGATAGTGGTGAATTAGGATGTAATATTATGGATCACCACTTTAAAGCCGGAGCATTTGCCAAAGTGGAAGCTTTTGAAGATAAACATTACAAAGGAAGACGTCCCAACGGATTGTACATTCCAAGATTTAGAAATATAGGAGGAAAAACCGATATGCCCAATTTCAAAAGAGGGTATGGGTATCAAGGGGGAGCCGGACGTTCTGACTATGAAATGATTGCCGAACTTAGTTACGGAAAACAAATGAAAGAGGCTATTGTTAAGCCCGGAGGTTGGAGTATGACGCTTATGGGCTTCGGCGAATGTTTGCCGTATCATGAAAATAAAATGACACTTAACTATGAAAAGCTGGATAAGTGGGGCTTACCTACAGTAACCTTTGATGCTGAATGGAAAGAAAATGAGTACGAAATGCGTAAAGATATGGTGCAACAAGCCATAGAGATGCTTGAAAAAGCAGGATATAAAGACATACGCCCTTGGGATGACCCAGGCGCTCCCGGTTTAGGAATTCACGAAATGGGAACTGCACGCATGGGCCATGACCCAAAAACTTCTGTGTGTAATGCAAATAATCAATTACACGCCGTATCTAATGTATATTGTACCGATGGCTCTTTTATGACTTCAGCAAGTTGCGTAAACCCATCGTTAACCTATATGGCATTTAGTGCCAGAGCTGCCAATCATGCTGTTAACCAAATTAAAAAAGAAGCCTAATGGATAGAAGACAAGCCTTACGAAATTTAGGATGGGGTGCAGGAGCATTAGTCGCTACACCTACCATCATCAGTATTTTACAAAGCTGTAAAGAAACGGGACCTGTTTTTACCCCGGCTTTTGTTTCTCCCGCTCAAGGACATGCCTTAAAAAGCATGGTAGATTTAATTATTCCTAATGATGAGCAAGTTCCCGGGGCTGTTGCCCTTGGGGTTCATCAATTTATTGATAGTTATTGGAATGAAGTGTTACCCGCAGCTAAAACTGAAATTGAAGATGAGTTTTGGGAAGTTTCAGCTTCAAGAGAGCAACAGTTTGTAAAAAGCGCGTTCAATACTTTTGAAGCAGAGTTTAAAGCAACATTTAATAAAGAATTGGACAAAGGGACACCTGAAGAGTATGACCAGCTATTAGCAAAATACCTGAAAACAGATAAAGAACAACAAAAAGCTTATGGAAAAGCCATGGGGGATTATCTTACTGCTTTAAAAGAGAATCCTGCTGCTACCTTTGATAAAGACGCACAATTGTTTTATCTGCTTTCTTCCATTAGAGGGCTCACTGTTTGGGGTTGGAAAACAACTGAGGAAATAGGTAAAAATGTATTATGGTACGACCCAGTTCCCGGACAACAAAAAGGATGTATTCCTTTAAGTGAAGCCGGAAACGGAAACGCCATGGCATTATAATCACCATTAAATGGACCGAAGAAAATTTATACAAAAGGGAGCCTTAACGGGGTCCCTTTTTACTTTAGGAGGAAGTGTTTTAGCGAATGAACTATTTTCAATAAGCACTCAAAATTTAAATGCAAAACACCCTTTTCATTTAATATACGCTCCCCACGACGGCATGTTTAAAGCTCATGCAGGAGACGACATCATTTCGCAATTAGAATTTATGGCTGCGCAAGGCTTTACTGCCTTTGAAGACAACGAAATGCGAAATCGACCCATTGAAGAGCAAAAAAGAATGGCTTCCAAAATGCAGCAATTAGGATTGCAAATGGGTGTTTTTGTGGCGCATAAAATCTATTGGAAAGAGCCCAACCTGGCCAGTGGTAAAAAAGAATGGCGTGAGGAGTTTCTTCAAGATATTAGAAATTCAGTTGAAGTTGCTAAGAGAGTCAATGCAAAATGGATGACCGTGGTTCCTGGATTTGTGGATTTGCGCTTGGATAATGACTTTCAAACGGCAAATGTGGTGGAAAGTTTGAAAAGAGCTTGCGCTATTTTGGAACCTCATGATTTAGTCATGGTTTTGGAGCCGCTCAATTTTAGAGATCATCCCGGACTGTTTCTTACCGAGTCCCCGCAAGCCTATCAGATTTGTAAGGCAGTTAATAGCCCTTCCTGTAAAATACTTTTCGATATTTACCATCAACAAATTCAAGAAGGGAACCTATTGCCAAATATTGAAGCCTGTTGGGATGAAATTGCCTATTTTCAAATTGGGGATAACCCCGGACGAAAGGAACCAACTACCGGGGAGATTAATTATCGAAATATTTTTAAGTACATTCATGATAAAGGATATAAAGGAATATTAGGGATGGAGCACGGCAATTCTATTTCGGGAAAAGAAGGAGAATTACGTGTTATTGAGGCCTATAAAAAAGTGGATGATTTTTTATAAAACCATCCACTTTTAAAATTTTAGAAAAATAGTTACTTACTCTACAATAAACTTCCCTTTCATCATTGCTACGTGTCCCGGGAAACTACAGATATAATCGTAGGTTCCTGCTGCAGGCGCTGTAAAAGTAATAGAAGTGCTTTCGCCACCCGCTAACATTTTGGTATGGGCAATAACATCTTTCCCTTCTTCTGGAATCCAGTCAACTGTTTCTCCGGCTTCTGAAGCTTTTAGCCCAAATTCTTGCATATTAACTCCTTGCTTTAATAACACAAAGTTATGCCCCATGACCTTTTTGTCTAATTTCCCAATGTGACGTAGCGTTAGTGTAACCTCTTGGCCGGCTTTTACCTTTATTTCACTTTTGTCGTATTGCATTAAGTCATTTCCGGAAAGGGCTACATTTACCGTATTAGAATCTTCTGCCTTTTCTGTTTTTTGCGTTCCAATTTTCATGGCATCTTTTTCTTCCTTTTTATCTTCTTTACCACCGCAACTTAAAAAGAAGCTTAGAGACAGTATGGTTACCATGGACAGTAATTTTTTCATTTTTTTAGTTATTTTGAAGTTAAAAATTGAACAACTCTTTCTTCGCTATAATAGCGTTTATCCGTTTTATGAAAGCCTACGTGACCGCCATATTTAGGCGTTTCAAGATAAATGTTTTTAGACTTTTCCGCAAGTGAAAAAGGATAACATTTTTGAGATAAAAAACTGTCGTTTTTGGCGTTGAGGATAAAAACGGGAACCTTTATATTAGGTAAAAATTGAAGGCTGCTATTTTTTTCATAATAATCGTAAGCATCTTTAAATCCGTGAGCTGGAGCGGTATAAATATCGTCGAAGGTTTTAAGGTTTTTCATTTTTTTATAGCTTTCTGCTGAAGTAATTTCCGGAAATAATTCTAATTTTTCTCGATATTTTTTCCGAAGATGATATAAAAAGGAAGTGCGGTACAGCCAATTATTCCATTGAGAGAGTTGTTCCAGCGAACCTTTTAAATGCAGGGGTGCCGAAATAGCCGCCCCTGAAACGATTTCTTTTGGGACATCTTCCCGCTCGCCCAGATATTTCAACAGCAAATTTCCTCCCAAACTAAAACCTACCAGCGCAATGACGTCATACTTGTTCTTCTCCAAAATGTATTGAATTACGTGGTGCAAATCATCTGTTTTTCCGGCATGATACGATTCAAAAAGGCGATTGGTTTTCCCGCTGCAACCCCTATAGTTTACAGCACACGCATCCCATCCATAAGCATTTAAAATGGTAGCCTGTCCTTTCATATAAGTGCGCTGCGCATTTCCTTCCAAACCGTGTAGAATAATGGCAATAGCTGAAGTAGCCTTTTCAGAAAAAGAAAAATCCAAATCCATAAAATCCCCGTCGGGTAAAACCAATTGTTCCCTTTGCTGAAGTAATTTAGGGGCATTTCTCAGTTTTGCTGAATAGATAGTAGAAAAATGTCCATTTTTAAAAAAAGAATGAGGAGAATACACAGAGGATAGTATGGGCATTTATCTATTTTTTTTGAAAATTTGCCATAAAAGAGCCTTAAATTTACATCAAAAAAAACGTGTACACCAAACAATTTGAAATCCGTTGGAGCGATGTGGACTCCAATCTTCATTTACGTAACAGTGCTTATGTAGATTATATGAGTCATACCCGAATGAGCTATTTTCAGGATCATGGATTTAGCCAGAATAAATTACAAAAAATGCACTTGGGTCCGGTGGCGTTGTATGAGCACATGTACTATTTTAAGGAAGTTTTTCCGGGAAAACCCATACAGGTTTCGCTTCAATTAAAAGGAGTTTCGGAAGAAGGTACGTTCTTTTCTTTCCTGCATAATTTTTATGATAGTGAAGGGAAAAACCTTGCGCGTTGTGAAATGATGGGCGCATGGATAGATTTGAACACACGAAAACTAACCCAACCGCCTCACGAGATTTGGGATTTTTTGGAGGAAATAGATAAAACCAAAGATTTTAAAGTGCTTACCAAAGAAGATACTCGAAAATTTGGGTTAAAACCCCAAGATTTATAATATCTTTTTTGGCTTTAGTGTGGTAAGATATACGCCTAAAAATATAAGTGCTGCTGCTATAATTCGCAGTGGACTCAAAGAATCTACTCCTACTAATAACGCAAATAAAGTTGCCACAACGGGTTGTAAATACATAAATGCGCCAATAACAGAGGGACTCAACTGCTTTAATGCGTAAATGTTAAGAAGATAGGTAAGAAACGTAGTGCCCACGACCACATATATCATGCGTAAGACTTCTGAAAGTTGAAGACTACCCCATTGCACTTCTGAAAATTCGTGAATACCGATAGGAAGATTCATTAAAAGCGCAAAAAGAAATAGAAACTTCATTAAGGTAATGGAGCTGTATTTTTCAACCAGTGGTTTTACCAATATTAAATACA
>JAGQZA010000098.1:0-2868 GCA_020435805.1 Flavobacteriaceae bacterium | reverse complement strand
ATACCGAATACGAAGCCGCATTGATGATAAAAAAGAGATTTCCAAGCGGGATATTAGGCGCATTGGGCTGCGTTTTTGGGCCAAAAAGAATCAAGGCGAGTACCCCGGAAAGCCCCAATAAAATTCCAATGATTTTGAGTATGGTGATTCTTTCTTTCAGAAAAAAAGCAGTGAGAATCAATAACAAAACGGGAGCTATGGTAATTATCACAGAGCTATTTACCGGGGTGGAAAGTTGCAACCCCTTAAAAAACATATTCATATTTAGCACCATTCCAAAGAGCGCACAAAGAGCGAAACGCAGCAAGTCTTTTTTAGCCACTTTTTCGGAAGGGAAAAACGAGCTTGCCACCCAAAAAAGCAGTGCTGCACCACCTACTCTAAGGAGTATAAAACCAAAAGGTTGTATCACCTGTGGCATAAGCCCTTTGGCAATGGTATGGTTTACCCCGTAAATGGTACTTGCCCCCGTAGCGGCTAAAAGGGCTAGGGATCGTGCATTCATTACCCGTGAATGGATTTTTTCGCAGCTTCCACCGTTTTTTTACTGTTTCCCACAAAGATTTCACTTCCATTGACTACTACCGGACGTTGCAAAAAAGTGTAATGCTCTAAAATAAACCGTTTGTAATCTTCTTCGGTAAGGGTTTCGTTTTTCAAATTTCGTTCTTTGTAAAGAGTGGCTCTTCTGCTGAAGAGTGCTTCATAACTTCCCGCCAAATTTTTCAACTCCTCTAGTTGTTTTACAGTGAGTTCTTCATTTTTTATATCCTGTTTTACAAATTCTGAAGGAAGGTCAAGCTCTTTTAAAATTCGAACGCAGGTGCTACAAGTAGAAACGTAATAGATTTTCTTCATAAAAACTCTTTTTTTAAATATGGGGCAGCTTCCTTTTTCGAAATTTTAAAATAGATAGGGCCATCGGCATAACTGGCTATATCGTAAGGATTGTAAATAAACAATAGTTCATTTTTGGAAACTCCCATGCTTTCGGGCAAGGAAAAAGTATCTTCATCAAACCAAAATCCTGTTGCATTAATAGATTCGTTTTCAGGAATGTTATTTTCCTTTCGGAATGCTTTTTCGGCGAGGATTAAAAACCCATTATAATCATGAAAAAAGTCGGTTTCAGTAATTTCTGCACCTGTGTGTAAATCAAAATTCTTGAAAAACGTACTGCCGTACCCGTGAGCACCTCCCGTAAATAGATAATTTTGAAATTGAAGGCTTAAGAGAGCTTCATTGCTGAAAACTTCAGAAACGGAGATTTCTGCTTCGTATTCCAGGTCATATTCAAATTCATTTTTATGGTCTCTGTATGCTAAAATGAATTGTTTTGCTGCCTCCTCAACACTCTTTGCCGAAGGGTTTGTGTCTTCTCCCAAAAAAAGAGCTTCTATAATTTGGGAGGCAATATGTGTATTAATTAACGTGGCAATCTCGTTATCACCTGTAATTTTAATATAATCTATATTAATTTTGGAACAGGGATCATTTTTACAAATTTGTAAGTCTTTTTGGGTAAGAATTTCAGAGGTGAACGTAATTGTAGTTGCTTTTTTACACCCCAAAAAAAGGGTTAAAAAGAAGGTTAGAAATAAGGAAAATTTCATTCTACAAAAGTACAAAGTTTTTATAATGAAATAGGAAAGTGTACTTTTGTTTTTCTTAATTCATCAACTATGAAGTTTAATACCAAAACCATTCACGGGGGGCAGGAACACGACAAGGCTTATGGTGCTGTGATGCCTCCTATTTACCAAACCTCTACCTATGCTCAATCTACTCCCGGAGGGCACAAAGGCTATGAGTATTCCAGAACACACAATCCTACGCGTCATGCACTGGAAAACGCTTTTGCCAGTATTGAAAATGGAAAATTCGGATTGGCTTTTGGAAGCGGATTGGCGGCAATAGATGCCGTTATAAAATTATTGAAGCCCGGCGATGAAGTGATTTCCACCAACGATTTGTACGGTGGTACGTATCGATTATTTACAAAGGTTTTTGAGAATTTTGGGGTAAAATTCCATTTTATTGGGATGCAGGAAGCATCAAAAATTGAGCAATATGTAAATGCTAATACGAAGCTTATTTGGGTCGAAACACCCACCAATCCTATGATGAATATCATAGACATAAAAGCCTGTGCTGCCATTGCAAAAAAGCACCACCTTTTATTAGCTGTGGATAATACGTTTGCGACTCCTTATTTACAGCAGCCCTTAGATTTGGGAGCAGACATAGTGATGCACAGTGCCACAAAATATCTGGGAGGACATAGTGATGTAGTCATGGGAGCTTTGGTGGTAAAAGATGCCGCATTGGCAGAAAAGCTATACTTTATCCAAAATGCCAGCGGTGCCATTTGTGGTCCACAGGATAGTTTTTTAGTGTTACGCGGAATTAAAACATTACACGTACGCATGCAACGACATTGTGAAAATGGTAAAAAAGTTGCTGAATATCTTTCCGCACACCCTAAAATAGAGAAAGTCTATTGGCCGGGTTTTGAAAGTCACCCTAATCATGAAGTGGCTAAGTCTCAAATGAAGGATTTTGGCGGGATGATTTCTTTTGTAACGAAAGGGAACAATTTTGAGGAAGCCATAAAAATAGTGGAAAAATTGAAACTATTTACCCTTGCCGAGAGTTTGGGAGGAGTAGAGAGTTTGGCGGGGCATCCCGCAAGTATGACCCATGCAAGTATTCCTAAAGACGAGCGGGAAAAAACAGGAGTAGTAGATTCTTTAATTCGATTGAGTGTAGGCATTGAAGATGTGGAGGATTTAATAGCCGATCTTAAACAAGCTTTGGGGTAAATTTCCGATTGAAAGAGATAAAAAGAGTAGGGGCGGCCAAAGGCCG
>JAGQZA010000097.1 GCA_020435805.1 Flavobacteriaceae bacterium | reverse complement strand
TCATCAATAGGTGTTCCTGTAAACCCAACATAGGTTGCATTGGGTAAAGAATCGTGCAGGTATTTTGCAAAGCCAAAGGTTTTTTTGACCCCTTGGTTGGTAATTTTTACTTTTTGGTCTAAGTTGATTTGACTCCTGTGGGCTTCGTCTGAAATACAAATGATATTTTCTCTTTCTGAAAGTAATTGGGTGTCTTCTGTAAATTTATGAATGGTGCTTAAAAATACACCTCCGCTTTGTCTCCCTTGTACTAACTCTCTAAGATTTGCCCGACTTTCGACACTTATTACCGTATTGTCTCCAATAAATCCTTTGGCTTTGGTAAATTGTGTTGACAGTTGCTCATCTAGGTCTGTTCGGTCTGTAATAAGGATAATGGTAGGACTTTCGAAATACTCACTTTTCATAAGTAGGCGAGTGAGGTAGAGCATGGTAAAGCTTTTGCCACAGCCTGTAGCTCCAAAATACGTACCTCCTTTACCATCCCCTTGCGGTTTTTGCGCTTTTTTAATGTTATCGAAAAGCGCTCTTGCGGCATAGTATTGCGGGTAGCGACATACAATTTTCTCGTCCTTTTTTGAGGTGTCCGGAATGTAAATAAAATTATGAATGATATCGCGTAGGCGGTTTTTATGTAACATTCCTTGTATCAATGTAAACATACTATCAATACCATCTACCTCTTTTGCTAAGCCCGCCACTCTGCGCCAAGCGTAATAAAAGTCATACGAAGCAAAGAAGGAACCTGCCTTGTTGTTTGCGCCATCACTAATGATACAAAAGGCGTTGTATTTGAACAACTCCGGGATATCTCTGCGATACCGTATGGTAAGTTGTTTGAAGGCATCGAATAGCGTTGCTTCTTCCCGGATGGCACTTTTAAACTCAAATACCACCAATGGTAGTCCGTTGATGTATATAATACCATCCGGTATGCGTTTTTCGGAACCTGTAATTTCTAATTGGTTGACAAACCTGTATTTGTTTTGATCTTTGGATGAAAAATCTATGAGGTAGATATGAATGTCTTTTTGTGAGCGGTCTTCCCGTTTTAGGAAAAAACCGTTTGTAAGCATTTTTAAAAATGACTTGTTGCTTTCGTAGAGGTCTGAAGCGGGTAGGGATTTGAGTTGGCGAATGATGCTCTCTATCTCGTTTTTGGTTATGCCATGTTTGTGATAATGTAGTTGAAGAAATTGTGCTAGGTCTTCCTCTATGAGCACAAGGTCCGGGTTACGAAGTAGGGTAGTACCCAGTGTATGCGGATAGCCCTCTTGCCCTAATAGCTGGGTAAAGACTTGTTCTAGTTTATCTTCGGTGAATTTCATTGACTACAAATTTTCGTAAAATTCTTTAATCTTCTTGGCCATTAGTTTTCGTCTTTCACCTAAAAAATTATCATAATCTGTAGAACTGCTGTTTCCTAAACTTAATGGAATGTCATTGTTTTTAAGGTTTTCATTCAAAATAACTTCTGAATCTATGGTGCTTAAATTCGTTATACCAGCTATAATTTCTGACTTTACTTTGATCATATAATCATTAGGAGCTAAGGCACCAACTTTTATATTCGTAGCTTGTTCAGTGTACACAAAATTAGCTACCTGATTATATTGCTTTGGGGTGAAGTTGTTATTTACCAGGTATTTTTTTGGGAAGATATGATGAATATCTCCTCTTTGCTCTATGAGTGAACTAATCTTCATGCTTTTTGATAAAAAGGCTGTGGCGTTGTTGTTACACTGTGCAGCCAAATATACGTTGTAGGCGTTGTTGTTTACACTTGACGTTTCTAAATCGCTTACCAAACCAAAATCCCAAAAACCTTGGCCTAATTCAGCTTGCTCCATTTGCTGTAAATAAGTTGCTATGCCTTTTTGTTGGATTTGTTTTATGTCTTCGTCTATCATTGATTCTGCTGAACCTGAATATCTTCCAATCAATAATGACATTACCAACCATTTTTTTACAAAGCGCTGGGTTTCGGTTTCCTGCATTCCGTCTTTACGTAGTTTTAAATACAAGGCATACGAAAAGTTAAGACTGTTTTTGGAAGAAATGAGTTTATCGCTGATAAGTCCTGTGGACTTCACAATCATCAAAAAGCGTTGGTAATTGGTTTGGTTGGCAAAATCATTCAATCCTTCTGATAATGCAGTATAGCTTCTTTCGGCTATTTCATCTTCGTAGGTTCTGGTTTCAAAATTTCTACCCGAAAGCAAGGCAACTAAATCACTGAATTTACCTCTATGAAACTTAAAGGTGTAGGCTACCCGCAAGAAGTCGATATAGTCTGGAATGTATAAATCATCACTACCTGTTGCCATCCATTTAATAGTTTTATAGTAATTGTGTTCTGCAAATGCTTTATCATTGTCTATGATGTGTTTATGAAAATCTTTGTCAACCACCAAACGACAGAAGTAATCTACCAGTTTCCGCATTTTGTTGCCACCGTGCTTTTCGTCAGCTGCAATTTTTGACATTACAAAGTCAGCATTACTAAGCACAACACCTTTTTGGTTGATGCGAATAAAAATCTCGGTAACGGTATCGATATCCAAGGAATGGTCTAACTCTATAATTCCAACTTGCTTGTTTTTAATTTTCTTCAGTTCTTCAATGCGCTGTTCAATCAATATTTCGTCTGCTCCTGGATTTGCGTCCATATAATCTCTACGAGCTTTGCTGATGGTGATTTCATCATTGATAATTGGATTGATACTGTTAATCCATTCGGAACTGTTTTCTATGGCTTTGTTAAGCACATCAAATTTTTGGTTGATAGGATTAAACGCAATGCGAATATTGATTTCTTTGTAGTTTTTGTCTAATACGCGCTGACCCACTATTGCTGCAGTAAGTGCTGTGATACGTTGCTGACCATCAATCAATACTTTTTTACCTGCCGAAAGCTCTCCGTTCTTGAGTTTTACATCTGGGTTACGCCATGTAATGATATAGCCTACAGGATAGCCATGATATAAAGAATCTATCAAATCTCTTACTTTCGCTGCCTTCCATACAAAAGGGCGTTGTATTTCGGGTATTGCTATTTCGCCTGCCTTTATCCAACTTAATAAAGTTTCTACAGGTTGTTGGTGTACTGAATATTTGGCCATATATTTATTTTTTAAGTTACATTCTAATATGTTTTAATAAAATTATGCTTCCATTTATTTATATCCTTTTTATGATATAAATATTCAACTATGTCAATGAATATCTTATTAAAGTCATTTTTAATATTTTGCACTACTATATCTGCAAATTGGTTGAGGTTATTTAAAGAAATTTCATATTCTTTTACCAAAAAATGGCAATAAACACCTTGTGTATGTCCTCTTTCTTTATCCACATATTGGGGATGATTTTTAAATACGGTTGTTAATTCTTCAACACGGTTTTTATCTTCTCTCATTAGCTCTAGAATGATTTTATATTTAGGCTGTTTTCCTGAGATTAAGTCTTGTGCATCTATGGTAAAATAGGTGTCTATAACATTTTCTTCGTCCCAAATGTTTCTCCAGTTTATATCGCTGCCGTAGGTTTGTAATCCTAACTTTTCTGCTATTAGTTGGTATTGAGAAGTTAAAAAGCTATGCCCTTGTACTAAGGTGTCATAGGCTTTGTTTACTTGGCTGGCATAATTAAAAAAGAATTTTGCTGATTCGTTCATTTTGTATGTTGTAGAAATATTTTCTATGGTGTTAAAAAAATCTGTTACGTATAATTTATAGGCGTTGTCTGGTACCCTTGTGATGTCTAATTTTTCTTTTACCGCAGAAATCCATTCCCAATGGGTGATGTTTACAAATTTGCCTTCTACTTTGTTAGGAATAGGGTGTGGGTTTAGCGTTAGTAGTACTCCCACTTTTTTAGCCTCATTGATTTTTAAAAAGCCCCAATACTCTTCTAAATCATTATTTAAGCTGTGGTAAATTTTATTTTCTATAAGTATTGTATTGAGGCTAACTATGTCTTGCACTATGATGTCTATTCTGCCCGTTGCTGTGGCTACTTCTGTTGTTACTTGTAGGCTAATAAAGGTTAATTTTTTTTTGGTTTTCTCTTCAATGAGTTCTATTAAAGCATATAGAAAAGCATGTTTTATTTGGTTTATATTACAGGATAAAAAATGCGCATACACGTTGCTGTTAATGGTTTCGTTGTGGGATTTATTAATAATTTCTAAAAACCCTAGCTGTTGTTTTACCGTGGGTATCTCTTTTTGCGTAATAAAGGTTTGCAGTTCTTGAAGCGATAGGTTCATTATCCCGTTGGTTTTGTTTTAGGCTATTGTTGCTAATTTTGACAGCAATAGGTCTTTCAGTTCTGATAGTTTTTGGTTTTCGTTTTCTAAGCTCTCTTTGTGAGAAATTAATTTATGTAAAACTTCATTAAAATCATTAAGTCTTTTTTGATTTGGCAAAACAACATCAATGTCATTTAGAAAAGCTGTTGTCATACTTGGAACTGCTGAACCTTGATTTAAAGCTTCAAAATCGAGTTGTTTCAAAATGTAATATGCATAATACCCAACTTTTTTATCTTTAAAAATTGAATAAAACATAGTGTCAACACACCAAAAAGCGTGATTTACAAACATTATATTTCTTAATGTTCCTTTTCTCGGAATTAATACACTTGGTTTTTTATAAAGTGGTTTATTGACTTTACTCATTAAACCACCTGAACCATAAAGTGGAATATCGCCTTCTTCCAAATGTGAATAGGCTTTACCATATTTTATTTCAATTAAGTCAGATAATTTCCCCATTTTCCACCCCTCTGGCAAATTCTCCAAATCAAGTCCCTCCACAAACCACTCCCTATAAATTGCTTGTGCGGTTTCTTCCAGTTTTTGAATGAGTTGGTTATTAAGGTTGATGCGGTTTTTAATGGTGTTGTATTCGTTAACGATTTCGCGTTGTTTGTTGGGATGGGGAATGGGGAGTTGCATATCTTCAAATGCTTGCCAAGCCAATCCACCTCTTACATCTGCATCGGTATAGAACCAAGCATTTCTGTCAAACTCGCTTCGTGAAAACCACATCATCAAATATTCAGGCAATAATTTTTTAGTATTTTTTATTTCAAAAACATCATAAGCAGGTGAAACCATAAAGGGCTCTTGACTTTGTGAAATGGCAATAGGTATTCGATAATCACGACCTACGTGCATACGATTACAAGCAAATTGATCTTTAAGAACAATTTTGTATTTTGATAAATCAGTACCAACAATATTTGCGACAGATGTCATAAAGTATTTGTTGATATTGATACCCAACAGTTCTTTTGCATTTAATTCACTATTGCGTAGTTTGATTGGCTCTATATAATCTCCTAACCTTTTATAGCTCAATTTCATAACCTAATTCTTTGAAGACCGATAATAGTTCATTTTTGCTTTGTTCTTCGGCTTTTAATAGTTCTGTAAACTCGGTTTGCAGTGATTGCATTTTTTCTTCAAAGTCTATGTTTTCATCACGATTGACAAACTCTATGTATTTGCTAGGAACGAGGGAGAAGTCTTTTTTTGCTATTTCTTCTTGGCTAGCTGCGTAACAGTATTCCGGGATATTCTCAATTTCTGTTTGCTGCCATTGGTGGTAGGTACTTGATACTTTTTGAATGTCATTCCTTGATAGCTGGGTGTATTTTTTTTCAAAAGGTTCTCCCATTTCACGTAAGTCCATAAAAAGGATTTCTTTTTCCCTACTACGGTTGGTACGGGTTTGGCTGCCTACTTTTTTGGTCTGTGCTTTTTTATTTTTGTTCAGAATCCACAGTGTTACACTTATGTTTGTGGTGTAAAACATATTTTGGGGTAGTACTAAAATGGCTTCTACCAGGTTGTTTTCTATGAGTTTGCGGCGTATTTTGTATTCGTCACCACCGCCGGAGAGTGCGCCGTTTGCCAAGATAAAGCCTGCGATGCCGTCTTCGGAAAGTTTGGACACCATGTTCAAAATCCAGCCATAATTTGCATTGCTTTTGGGCGGTACCTCGTAGCCACGCCAACGGGGGTCGTCTATAAGCTCGGTATCTGCCCGCCAGTCTTTTTGGTTAAAAGGTGGGTTTGCCATGATAAAGTCTGCCTTGAGGTCTTTGTGCTGGTCGTCTGCAAAGGTATCTGCTGCTTTTTCGCCTAGGTTGGCACTAATACCCCGAATGGCGAGGTTCATTTTTGCCAGTTTGTAAGTGGTGTTGGTATATTCTTGCCCATAGATAGAGACTTCTTTTTTGTTCCCGTGGTGTGCCTCGATGAACTTAATGGATTGTACAAACATACCCCCCGAACCACAGGCGGGGTCGTAGATGATGCCCTTGTAAGGTTCTATCATTTCGGCAATGAGATTTACAATGCTTTTTGGGGTGTAGAATTCTCCTTTTCCTTTCCCTTCTGCCAGTGCAAATTTGGAAAGGAAGTACTCATACACACGCCCTACGAGGTCCTGTTTATGGTCTTTGGTAGTGTCGATATCGTTAATGGTGTCCAGGAGGGAGGCGAGTTTTGTAATGTCAAGCCCCAGCCGAGAAAAGTAATTATCGGGTAATGCCCCTTTAAGGGCTTTGTTGTTTTTTTCTATGGTGTGGAGGGCGGTATCTATAAGGATGGCAATGTTGTCTTGTTTTGATTTTTTAATGAGGAAGTTCCAACGGGAGTTTTCTTCTAAGAAAAAGACATTGCTCATGTTGTAGAAGTCGGCCATTTCTAGGTACTTTTCTTTGCCTTCTGCGATGAGTTTTGCACGGTGTTCTTCGAATTTGTCACTTGCAAATTTGAGAAAGATGAGGCTGAGTACTACGTGTTTATATTCGGCTGGTTCTACGCTTCCACGAAGTTTATTGGCTGCGTCCCAGAGGGTTACTTCGATAGGTTTTTGTTTGGTTTCCTTAGTTTTTTTTGTCATTGGTCTTGGTTAGGTCTATTGCCTAAAAATACATTACCCTTTGCAGGTATTAAAATTTATTTTGAATGTGTTTTTCTTGGTATAGAAAAACAGTGGGGATAGGGTAAAGATATTAAAAATGTTGGTTGGTTTTTGATGTGGTTATTTGTGTTCTGTATCAAGTACAGGATGACACGGTTCTCGACCCTTCGACTGGGCTCAGGGCAGGTACAATTTGTCGCTTTGCTCCAAATCACTCGAACTGACAAAAAGCTTTGAAATGTTAACATTTTGAGAGTCTATTACTACGTAATAGGCTGAAAAAATGGGATGTTAAAAAACTCTAAAAAAGCAATAGGGGAGATACTTTTGTTTATTGCGAGGCGTTTTTAATCATTAAACACCCAAAAAAACTCCACCCAACTATATTGAATTGCCGTTTGCGGTAATGCTTATTTGATATCTCTCTTGAATCGGCGCGCAGTATTCAAGTTGATATATTTTTATTGTGAAACCGAAAGTAGGGTACTTGCCATAGTACTGTGCTTTCCTAAAACTAAAGATTATGGCTAAGAACAAAAGTTATATCAAACTAGAAGGTACCCTGGATGGGTTGACCTTTTACCAGAAAGATGGACAATCTTTTGTTAAAACGAAAGGCGGCATAAGTAAAGACCGCATTTTGAATGATTCGAATTTTAAACGTACCCGTGAGAATATGCAGGAGTTTGCAGGGGCAGCGAGAGCCAGTAAGGCGGTGCGCGATGCTTTTGCCAGTGTGGTGAAGCTGATGGGGGATACCTATCTAGCGGCTCGCCTTACCGGAGTGATGAAGAAGATTAACAGAAACGGTACCGGTGTGCGTGGGGAACGAACTATTGATTTGGTTTCGAATACGAAACTGTTTCAAGGGTTTCAGTTTAACCCCAAGGATCCTTTAAAGAGTCTTTTTTATGCGCCTTATGATGCGCCTGTGTTTGGAGCTAACAGGGATAGCGTAACACTGGAAATTGCCGATTTTAAGGCGGATTCTTTTGTGACACCTCCCGAAGGAGCGACCCATTTTACTTTGGTACTTGCCAGTGGATTGGTGAGTAACTTTGAGTATGATGCGAACGTAGAAGGTTATGAGCCTGTTGACGAAGACCATAATGGGAAGGGATTGGTAGCTTATTCTGCTACTTTTCCCGTCACCGGGATGGTAGGGGCGGATATTACCCTAGCCAATGATTTTGGTTTGGGTGCTGCCCTTCCTTCAACAGTATCGCATGCGGCTGCCTTGGGAATTATCTTTTACCAAGAGCAGAATGGCGCATTGTATGAACTTGCCAGTGGCAACGGAATGCAAGTGATTGCGGTAGGATAGTTGGATTGTTCGATTATTCGAAGATTGGATAATTTAGAAATCCTTTAATTTTCCCCTTCCTTCATTGGGAGGGGTTTTTTATTTGGTAAAGGGTTCTGGGTGCTGGGTAATAGGTGAGTAGTGAGTAGTAGGTGGTAAATAGGTATAAACGTTACCCTTTGAAGGAGAAATACCCAAGTAATTTCATAAAGGAATTCTAGTGATAGTCGGTGGCGCAAACTTTGTTGGATTTAAAAACCGTCCCCACGATTCGACTTCGGGTCCCCGCTGTTTGAAACTTTGAAGAAAACAAAAAGCTGTTTGAGACCTGCAAAGCAGGTTGAGTTCTTTTTGTTTCAAAGTAAAAACGTAGCGGGTGAACAAGAATCGTTAG
>JAGQZA010000096.1 GCA_020435805.1 Flavobacteriaceae bacterium | reverse complement strand
CTATAAAAACCAGTTGCGGTAAGGGAAGAACGTTCCGTTAAAAAATACTCTATCCCCAGATTGGTATTAAAGCCCTGACGTTTACGGTTTATATCCCGTGTTTCGTTAACAAATGGGTTTTCAATAGTGTTGCTGAAATACCTATTCTCAAAATTGGCGTTTCCGGGATTTTCATTGTATCGAACGCCAGTAGTATTAAAAATGTTGAATTTATCTGTTCTAACATTAACATTAGCCGTGGCACTGCTTCCCAGAGGATAATTGAAACTTGTTTGAAGCGATCCGTTTAACCCCAGTGTTTTTTCTTTTTTGAGAATAATATTCAGTATTCCGGCGGTTCCTTCGGCATCGTAGCGAGCAGAAGGGGAGGTTATTACTTCCACACGTTCGATAGCCTCGGCAGGAAGTTGCCGTAAGGCATCGGTATTACCAAATCCCGCTATGGCAGATGGTTTTCCGTTGATTAAAATACGCACGTTTTCATTTCCGCGCAATGCAATGGTTCCATCTACATCTACGGTTACAGAGGGCACATTATTTAAGGCGTCGCTCACCGTAGCGCCACTGGTAGTAAGGTCTTTGCCAATATTATAAACTTTTTTATCGAGCCTTATTTGTACCTCGGTGGTTTCGGCACGTACTACTACTTCACCCAGACTTTCGGTATCCAATGCAAGTGATTGGGTGGGTAATGTGGTATTTTTAAATAAGCGTTGATTATTTAATACTTTCGTTTTGTAGGATATAAATTCAAACTGAATGGTATAAACCCCTGCTTTAATATCAATAGTGTAATTTCCTTTTTCGTCAGTAATACCGCCCCCAACTATCTTTCCTGTGTTGTCTTTAAAGGCAACCGTGGCATATTCCAAAGGCAGGTTAGAACCTTCTTCAAGGACTTTCCCTGAAATAGTAACCTCTTGATTGGAAGTATTTTGCTGTGCAAATGTGAAGAAATTGAGTAGTAAAGTAAGGGCAAATAGTAGTTGTTTCATGGTGTGTTTTTCCATTTCGACTACGAAAATAACCCACCGTTTAAGCTAAGTTTGCCAATATTCTGTTAATGTTTGATTGAATTCTGTTAAGGGTTTTGCGAATATGTTTCGGAAAGAATTTTTTGGGTTTCTGAAAGGGATTTAAACACTTCAAAGGTTTTGCCTTGGGTGCGTTGGGCTCCCATGGCATTCCCGAATTGTGCAGCCATGATGAAGTCTAAGGGGTTATCCAGTAAACTGAAAGCAATGCCTCCCGCAAAGGAGTCACCGCAACCTGTGGTATCGATGACGGTTTTTACCGGGACGGAAGGTACCAATTCTTGTTGCAGGCTACCATTTTTCAGCGTATAGACCATGGTCCCTCGAGAGTCCAGCGTGACATAGAGTGCTTTAAGTCCATGCTTTAAACAATATTTAGCAAATTTAGGAAGTTGCTCGGGATCAATTTCTTCGTTGTTTTGTAAATCTTCTAAGGTGTATTCATTCTGAAACCAGCTGCAATTGGCTTCTTCTAAGTTCATTTTTAGTACGTCGATGTAGGGGAGCCACAAATCGCGGTCCACCCAAAACTTAGTTACCCGTTGTCCGCGAACAGTGAGCGCTGTAGTGGGGCCGTGCGCATCAAATACAATGGATGCATTGCTGTTTTCTTTAATGTAAATAAGGGTCTCCAAAGGCACTTCAAAGTCGGTGACGGGGACACACACAAATACACTGCAATGGAGCAGGGGAGCTACGTCTGCTGGCATAATGGGTTTCATAAAGGCCGTTTGGGTTTCGATGCGTTTGTTTTGATCTACAAACTTCAGTTGGATTACGTCTCCTTGGTCTGCTTCAGAAGAGATGTGTTCGGTATTAATATTTTTATAGGGTGCAAAAAGGGTTTTAATTCCTGCTTCATCTTGTTTCCGAATGTGGGTTATCGGATAAATGGTCCCTTTGTTTTCTAATAGGTTTGAAATGGCAATAGCCGTGTGGGTGGCACAGCCGTATTTTTGAATGATTTCATTATTGTGGGTAATAATGTAATCGCGCGGAATTGGCCCTAAAACAGCAACATTATGTTTGGTCATTTATTTTTAACGGTTGAAGTAAGAGAGAAAGCTACAAAAAAGTGAGCAGTTAGCAGTCATCCGGTACTAAAATTATAGGTTGATGCCTAGTTTTTCTAGGTCGGTTTTAAGGTTTTGGGCCGAGGTAAAGTGAATCCCCTGTATGCCTACTGCCTGTGAACCTTCCACATTTTTAAGGCTATCATCAATAAACACCGCTTCGTGAGGGATAATGTTATAGCGTGACAGTAGCAACTCATAAATTTCTTTATGAGGTTTACGCATGCCTTCGTTACCACTTACCAAAATACCTTCAAACCATTGTAACCAAGGGAATTTCTGTAATGCCACAGGGAAGGTTTCTCCACTCCAGTTAGTTAGTGCATAAACATTATAGTTTGGGTTGTTTACTACACTTTCCAATATTTCTAAGGTATCGTTGTGGGTATAGCCAAGCATTTCTTCCCAACGGCCATAATACATACGTATGAGTTCTTCGTGTTCGGGGAATAGTGCCACACGATCTTCGGTGGCTTGGGCGAGGGGATAGCCAGCATCTTGGTTCATATTCCAGTCCCAGGCACAAATCTCGTTAAGAAACCAGTTCATTTTTTCGCGGTTACCACGGAATTCTTTCAGGAATACATACTCGGGGTTCCAATCTATAAGGACACCGCCCAGGTCGAAGATGATGGTTTTAATAGGGGACATAGGGTGTTTTTGGTAAAGATAGGAAAAGGTGGGTTATAGGTCAAGGGTCAAAGGTCAAAGGTCCTGGGTGAAAGGTCTTTATTTGAATTCTGTAGAAAAAACCTATGACCTTTCACCCAGTACCTAATTTCCTGCTGCCCTCTGACTGGGCTTACACTGGACTTACACTGGGCTTACACTGGGCTTTGACTGCCCTTTGACTGGGCTTAGCTATAGCTATTTGATATTGTTTTTTCCCAGAATCAGAAAGATGATTTATATGAACTTGTCGGCGGCAATGGGATGCAGGTACTGGCTGTGGGATAGTTAGATGGTTGGGTTGTTTGACAGTTTGATGATTGGATAATTAAGTGATTCAATTATAAATACCCCCTCTTGGTAGCTGAAGGGTTGTTGGGAGGGTTTTTTTTGGAATATCAAGGAAAGTTCATTTTTGAACTGATGATTATGGATAGCCGTTGTAGCGGGGTCGTTTTTTTAGTTCTTTGATTTAAAAATCAAGGTGTCTAACTCAATATATTTTTCTTTCATAAGGCTCAAAGCAAACGCTCCAGCAGAAGCAACAAAAACAGAATAGTCAAAAGCACTTTTTAAACCAATAGAAAATGTCATTGACAGTGCAAATAAAAGCAGTAAAACTCCACTCAACTTTGCAAATAATTCTGTCTTAAATCCAAGTAGTAAAAAAACTGCAAAAACAATTTCGGCTCCTGTTGCAATTGTTGCAATTGCGGGAATTACAGATTCTGGAAACCAAGGGTTTATCAATTTTGTAAAGTTCAAAAAGTTCTCCCAATTTCCCCAAGTTGAAATTTCCTCACGGCATAACCCGAATCTATCTGCAACAGCAGACAAAAACCCAAATGAAATTGAAATTCTTAAAAAGAGTTTGATTATTTTATTATTCATTTTTTTAGTTTTCTGCTCCGCCGTATATAGCTTGTCCATTTTTTTGAAGTACGTAACCTTTCCAAGCAATTAGTTTGTATTCCCTATTTTCCCAGTTTCCTGTGTTTGTCTTAACCATTGCAACTCCTTCATTTGAATTTGGTAAAAACAGTTCTGCATTGGATTTTGAGTCGTCAAATAATACAAAAGCTTTATGTCCACTTGTTATCATTCCATCTTTTAACGGATTGAGTTTCAAGGTTAAGCTATCCAATTCAATGCACTTTTGTTTTAGGTTAGAATAGGATTTTCCATCCACAAAAAGACAAGTTTCAGAGTCGGATTTTTCAATAAGCTCATTTTTAAAAGGCTTTTCTTGTTCTTTTTTTTCGGAATTTTTACAACCGATAAAAATTAGACAGAACAGGAGAAGAATTCCAGCTTGTTTCATCAATCTATTTTTTTAAAAACCAAAAGTTCTCCTGATGCATTCGACAGTGATAACCTATTGTTCTCTATTTTGTATGAAGTACCACTTTTTAAAGCCGATAAAAATTCATTTTCCAAATTATCTTTACACGCCATTTTTGTGGTTGAAACATCTGTAAATTGTAAAACATCTTTTTCATAGAAGAGCTTTCCGTTCATTATGTTGCATCCTGCAAAGCCTGTAAAAGCATTTGATGTAGAATTGATTTCTATTGACGGTAAATCTTTCTTAAAGTTTTCTTTAGTAACTTTATTCGAGTTCAGAGTTTCCAATACCCATATATCGTGTAAGCGATAATCTGTAATATAATTTCCGCAACCTTCCAATTTTGTAAAGTCAGATGCTTTGCCTTTCATGAACTCTATATTCACCGAATAAGGCGAAGCTAAACCCGATGAAGCATTGATACATTCTAATTTCTTTATTTGAATGTTCATTTTAGCCATTTCGGTATGCAATGCGTAATGTTTAATATTATTGTCTTGAGTAGAATTAGGAATGGTATGAGGTGTCATTATAGAATCGCCTACGGTTTTTAGCTTAATCATTCTTTCAGATATGGTTAAACTCCAAAAAGGCTCTGTACCGTTGGCTTTAAAATAAACATCGGTTGCATTTTTTTCACTTACCGCAGCTTTTTGTTTAATTGTTTTAGCAACTGTATCTGAATCAGTTTCTTGTACTGTTGCGTCATTGTTTTTATCTGCTTTACTATCGCCACAAGCGTAAAATATAAAACAGATGCCCAATACGAATGTTGTAAACTTTTTCATGATTATTCTTTTTTATGGAAACGCATCATCGGAACATCACCAATCATGAGGTTTAACTTTCCTTTTTCATCAAAACTGAATTTATCTATTTTCTTCATCATGTTTAAAAACACTTGTTCTCCATCACCACAGTACATCATAGTTGTTGGTCCAGGTTCTCCAAAGGATATTGAATTTCCTTCAATGGTATAATCAGTTAAATAGCCATTGCAGCTATTATTACCTTCAACTGTATGAGTTTCTTTATTAAAGGCTATATACGGTTTTTTGTCAGGAAAAAGCCCGCCAAAAGCAATACGCGGGCCAGAAATAAATTCCAATTCCCAAGTGGAATTATACAATTTGTCATTCTTTGTTGTTGCACAAGATACAATTAGGAAGCTAAAAATTGCGATTAATAAAACTTGTTTTGTTTTCATAATTATAATTGATTTTTAGTTAAAATTTTTCCAAAGAATAGTAAAGAGCCCATAACAATCAAGGTTACACAGAAAATTATTCCAGTGTTCGTAAAAGTTTGTTGATACCCAATTTTAGCCACATTAAGAAACGGATATGGATAAAAGTTTGAAAAACTGCCTCTTATGAGTATGAAAAGTAAAAAAAAGATGGGATATAATAGCCAAATTGATACAGATTTCAGATTTAAGTCGGCTGCCTTAACTATTAAGAACCAGTAAACTAATACAAATAATGGAATTACCGTATGTAGTAATTCATCTACCATAAATTGTAGTCCTGTGGGTGTCCATAAATCTCTCAAAACCACCTGATATACCAGTCCAACGATAAGAATAAATGATGTTATAGCGGTAAGCGTTCCTTTACTGTTAAACAAACTAAAAGGAAATCTTGACCAACGGAAAACTTTTGTGGTAAAATACATGCACACCAAAAGGTTTGTCAAAATGGTAAAAAAGCTAAAAAAACGAATGATTGTTTCAATTACATTGGCTTGTCTATTTTGCATCATTAATATAAATTGTGTAATGATTGCAAAACAACATAATGCCATTCCTGTTATTTCAGCTTTTTGTTTCATATATTGTTTACCAACGGTTTGGGCTAATATTTGCTTTACCGGTTCGCTTTGCTCATGTTGGTGGAGTTGGTGGTAACCCTGCGGTTTCGCTGAGGGCGAAAAGTAAGGGTGTGGAGCCACAACGGAATATAATAAGATTGTTACTAGTTTAAATGTAGGAAAAACAATTTAACTATTAAATCTCCTTTGACACAAATAAAGCAAAACGTTTTATGGAGAATGCAAAGGGTACTAAATTTTAATAGTAGTGCCTATAATGATTTGGCGAAACCCGCCGGGGAATATTCCTGAAGTGGCTCTGTTTAAACGTGAGGCACGATAGATATTGTTAGTAAGGTTTTTAATATTTAAAAAGGCATTTATCTGTACTTTTTCTCCCATTGTAAAGTCGTAATTGGCAAAGGTATCTATAGTGACATAGGAGGGGAGTTCACCAATAGATCCATCGCTGGATTCACTTTTGAAGTTGTTGAATTCGGTAAATTGTTTCCCTACATAGTTACCGCTCACACCCAAGGAAAGGTCTTTCCAGTTGTAATTAAGTCCGTTGGTTAGATTGATGGAAGGGGTGTAGGGTGCTTCTCCTCTTGAAATTCCATTATTACCAAACGTGATGATACTTTTAGTGATGTTGGGGAAGTCACTCTCAGTAAGGGTAGTGTTGGTAAATAGCACTTCTTCGCCATTGGTATTTTGAACATAAATTTGGTAGGCGTTTCTATTGTTGTTTACCTTATTGATATATTCGGTTTGTGTTGCGTTGTTGTGTACTACTTGCGAAAAAAGGTCGTTATCTGCCAATTTTCCTTCTAAAACTTTAGATTTTACAGCACTTAGGTTGGTAAAAAAGGATGCTTGATGGTTTCCTTTTGATAGGAAAGTAATGTTTGCGCCTAATTCAATACCCTGTACATTTATCTTGCCCAGTTCCTGAAACACTTCGTTTCTTCCTCCTGCATAAAAATTACGGCTGGTATTATTGAAATAGACCAATTGCCCGCTGATGACATTTTTTAACAAGGAACCCCGCCAGCCAATTTCTGTATTTAGGCTTAACTCGGGTTTAATGTTAATGCTTTCATCTCCAAAGGGATTGGTAACCACTCCATTTTGTTCTACCAGAAAGCCAAACACTTTTGAAGGAGCAATCATTCCTTCATAAATACTTCCAAAGAGCTCCCCATTTTTTATATCATAATCTACCGTAAGTCCCGGTAAAAATTGATTGTACACATTGGGTGCTCTACCGTCTTTAGTATTGGTTATGGTAGGGTCCTGTGCCGTAGCAATAAGGTCTTGACGGTACATGTTTACGTGTTCAAAACGAAGGATGGGTGTGAAACTCCATTTATTTACATTAAATTCGTTTCTAACAAACCCATTAAACGACCATAGGCGATACCATAGGTCTATAGTGGTGGTACCACTGCGTGCCCATCTACTTTCGTAAGCTTCAATAAGACGGTCTTTAAAGGTTTCCCGGTGAAAATTAATGCTTGCTTCCAGGTGTTGGGTTTTATTAAAAGCATTCCAATCTACCGTTGCGGTTTCTTTAATTCCGGAAACGGTGTAGGTCCAACGGCTATCTGTTGTGGCTTCTTTGCCATCTATAATTCGTCCTACAATAAGGTAATCTTCGTTATTAAAGGAAGCATTATTTAAGTAGCTATAGCGATCGTTGTAAATAGTTTCCCCTAAATAATTAAAGGCATCACTGGCTTTAATTTTAGTTGTTATTTGCCGCCACCAATCACGTTCAAAATCGGTTGCGTAGATTTTTGATGTAACACTAATGTTGTCCTTTACCAGCCATTTATGAATCATGTCCAGCCCGTATCTACGCATCGTGAATTGGTCTGCATCCAGCGGGTTTTGTGTGGGATCTTGTTCAAAAGTAAAAGGTGTTTGTGAACTTAGTGAGGCTTGATTGTCTTCAAATTGCCCACTAACTTTAAAATATAGGGATTGATTGTTAGAAAGTTTTGCGAATAACTTTGCGTTGAGATTGAGCAATTTAACGGATGAATTGTCTGTAAAGCCGTCAAAACTTTTATATACTCCCTCTACTAAGGCTCCAATGCTGTTCCAAGTACCTCCGTAGGAAAGTAATCCTGTTTGATAATTGCGTTCTCCCCCTATTAATTTAATTCTTAGCTCCGGCTTTTGGGGTGGGAGGGCAGTGATGTAATTAACAGCTCCATACATATTATTGGGGCCATACCGAAGCATATCGGCTCCTTTATAGACTTCTACAGCAGTAATGCGATCACTTACCGGATTATAATATGCCCCAGGCGCAATATAAGGAGCAGGCGCAGAGGGAGTGCCATCCTCCATAAGGAGTACTTTTTTGGACCGTCTTCCCCAAGAACCTCGAATGCTTATATTGGGGCGGTTTGAAAGGCCCATATCACCCACAATATTAATACCGGGAACCATTTTTAAAACTTCTTCGGTATTTAAAGGATTTATATTTTTGAGCTGTAATGGGCTAAGCCTGAAATTGCTTCCTTTAAAATCTTTTTTGAAATTATTGGGTGATGCACTTACAATTACTTCATCTAGAGTAGTATTGGATCTTAATAGAGAGATGGTTCCTAACTCTGAAGTATTTTCAGAAATAGGTACTGTTTGGCTTACATATCCTAAATAATACACTTGAAGGCTTTTATATTCAGGATTACCTGAAATCTCAAAACCCCCTGTATTATTTGTGATAAACCCTTTTTCTTGAGGCAGGATAATAATTTG
>JAGQZA010000095.1 GCA_020435805.1 Flavobacteriaceae bacterium | reverse complement strand
ACTTACCATTACCGAAGAAGAAGTGAAAGAAAAAATTCTTCCGGAGACTCATTACTTTACACAAACTGTTGATTTTTTACCCAAAAAAGAAGTGAATTCAGCCTATATTGAAAAGGGCTATAACTTTGAAATAGACATTCTACTTCCTCCTCCAGAATTCATAGGTTAATTTTTAGATACAAAAATTATTTAATCGGTTTTGAAATGTAGTTTCAAAATCAATAAACCTATGCTATTATGTTTAAAACATTAAAAAATGACATACCAGCGAGTATTGTCGTATTTTTTGTTGCATTACCACTATGTTTAGGTATTGCATTGGCCAGTGGAGCACCCTTATTTTCAGGGTTGATCGCTGGCATTGTGGGGGGAATTATTGTAGGATCTTTAAGTGGATCCAAAATTGGAGTCTCCGGACCGGCGGCAGGATTGGCGGCTATTGTCTTAACTGCCATAGGTACCCTGGGAGGGTATCAAAATTTTTTGGTTGCCGTTGTTTTGGCAGGAATCATTCAAGTACTTTTTGGCGTTCTTAGAGCGGGAATTATTGGCTATTATTTTCCCTCTTCGGTAATTAAAGGAATGCTTACAGGGTATTGGGATTATTATTATCCTTAAGCAAATACCTCATTTTTTTGGGTATGATCCGGATCCCGAAGGCGATTGGGCTTTTTTCCAAGTGGATGGGGAAAATACCTTTTCAGAAATACTAAACACCATAAACCATATCATTCCCGGATCTGCATTGATAGGCCTCATAGGCTTGGGGATTTTAATTTTATGGGATAAAGTATTATCCAAAAAAGGGAAATTATTCCATGTAATACAAGGGCCATTGGTAGCTGTTATAGTAGGGATTGTATTTTACCTTTTAACACAATCTCATGAGACTTTGTCCATTGCAAAATCTCATCTGGTAAGTGTTCCTATTCCGGAAGATGCAGCTTCCTTTTTAGGCCAGTTTAGCTTTCCAAACTTTACTGTAATAGCAAATCCACAGGTATGGATTGTAGCATTTACAATAGCCTTGGTAGCCAGTTTGGAAACTTTGCTATGTGTTGAGGCTACCGATAAACTGGACCCTCATAAAAATGTAACCCCCACCAACCGCGAACTTTTTGCACAAGGAGCAGGAAATGTAATTTCGGGGCTTATAGGAGGGCTTCCTATTACTCAGGTAATTGTAAGGAGTTCGGCCAATATTCAATCGGGAGGGCGCTCCAAATTATCGGCTATTATTCATGGATTTCTTCTTTTAATATCTATCATACTTATTCCAAGATTGCTGAATATGATTCCACTTTCGGTATTAGCAGCGATATTATTGCTGGTAGGATACAAATTAGCAAAACCTAAATTATTCAAGAAAATGTATGATTTGGGTTGGAAGCAATTTTTGCCTTTTGTTGTAACTGTAGTAGGGATTGTATTTATAGACTTATTGTATGGAATAAGTTTAGGACTCATGGTGGGTATCGTGGTTATCCTTATTAAAAGTTACCAAAACTCACACTTTTTGCACAAGGAAGATGTAAGTAACGGAGTTCAAAAACTGAAGATGACACTGGCGGAAGAAGTTACCTTTTTTAACAAAGGAGCCATTTTGAAAGAATTGGATAGAATTCCTGAAAGTTCCTATGTAGAATTGGATGTTAGAAAAACCAGATATCTGGATAACGATATTATTGAAATTCTGGACGACTTTGCCTTTAAAGCGAAAGAAAGGAATATTACCATCAAGTTAATTTCTGAGCGAGGAACAATTGAAAACCCTCCCAGCTATATTGAATTTTTTAAATTAAGACCATTAAAAGAACAGTTTACTAATTAAAAGATATATAAAATGAAAGCACATACTAGAGAAACACAGGCTAGCATGACGCCTCAAAAGTCATTGCAATTTTTAAAAGAAGGAAACCAACGTTTTCAGAATAATTTAAAAGCAAATAGAAATTTATTGGAACAAGTAAACGACACCAGTGATGGACAATTTCCCTTTGCTACTATTTTGAGCTGTATCGACTCTAGGGTTTCTGCCGAATTGGTTTTTGACCAAGGGTTGGGCGATATTTTTAGCGTTCGCATTGCAGGGAACTTTGTAAACGAAGACATTTTGGGAAGTATGGAATTTGCCTGTAAATTGGCCGGAACCAAACTTATTGTTGTTTTAGGACATACCAGTTGTGGAGCGGTTAAAGGTGCTTGCGACCATGCGGAGATGGGGAATTTAACCAAGTTAATCCAGAAAATAACTCCTGCGGTAAATGCCGTTGCCGAACCCAAAGAGGAAAGCTTGCGCAATTCATCAAACACAGAATTTGTAGATGCCGTTGCCGAAAAGAATGTCCACCTTACTATTGATAGAATTCATCAAGAAAGCCCTATTTTAAATGAAATGGAAAAGAGCGGGGAAATTATGATTATTGGCGCTATGTACGATATTAATACCGGTGCTGTAACGTTTTTCGAACATTAAAAAGAGCGGTTTAATTCATAAAAAAAGGCTCCCATTGGGAGCCTTTTTTAGCTAATTCTATAAGTTAAAAAGTAAATTTATAACCTAAGCTGAATTCAGTTCCGGGAGTTCGTAAAGAGTAAATTAAATCTGTAGCTTGGTACGCTTCGTATAAACTTTCTCTATCGTCCCCTAAAATATTGGTAATTTTTAAGTCTATTGCAGACCTTCTTTTTTCGCCAAATTTTTTCCCAAAGGTAAAATTAAGACTATGAAAAGGCTGGCTATATACATCTGGTATAATACCGGTACCTACCACCTCAAGTGCTTTTCCTTGTACATTGTAAAACAACCCGGCTTGTAAGCCTTTCTCGTCATTATCATAATCTAATCCGGCATTAATAAGGAAAGGAGATTGCCCTTGTAGCTCTCGTTTTCTGTCCACAGACTCCCCATTTCTTGCAGCAAGAACTCTACGGTTAAACTCACTGTCAGACATCGTCAATTCTGAATAGATGTAAGATGCATTAACATTGAACTTTAAATTTTCAAGGCCATTAGACAAGAATCCTAAATTTTGTCTCAACTCAATTTCGGCTCCATATACGGTCGCATCTCCTAAGTTTGCAACGGTAGATTGCTCTGCGGTAGAAGGGAAAAAGGTTGTTTCAAGAGGATCGGTAAAGTCTTTGAAAAAAGCACTTACCGCAAACATTTGCCCATTGTCTCTGAACAATTCGTAGCGAAGATCAAAATTGTTGATATAGGTAGGTCTTACGGCATCAAAAATGATGGTACCATCATCCGCAGTAATTCCAAAAGCATTTCCAATAAAGGTTCTGTTAGTTACGGGATCAAAAATTTGAACGATAGAAGATTCTTTAAAGGAAGGTCTTGCGGTAGTTCGAGAGTAAGAAGCCCTAATATTCGATTTTTCAGCCAAAGAGTAAATAACATTGGCAGAAGGATAAAAGTCGAAATTATCTTGGGTTTTTTCGTGATTATAAACCACATCTCCCTGCGCATTTTCTCCGGTATAATACAGTTCATACACTTCAGTACGAAGACCCAAAACGGTTTTTAAACTTTCTGAAATATTAAACTCTTCTGAAATATACAAGGAAGACACAAACTGTTCTCCTTCGTAGGCATTGGAAGGTTTAAAAGTTTGATTATTTCCCGTTGGAACTAAAAAAGTTCCTTCTCCCGTTCCCGGAGTCCATAAATTTTGATCCATAAGCAACAAATTGGTATCGCCGTTTGGCACTATTAAATTAGTAGCGCTTATGAAAAATTCATCGATGCTGAAATCTCTAAATTTATATACTAATCCACCTCCAATTTGAAACTTGGCAGGTCTTCCCAAAAAAGTATGTTTTGAAGTAAAGCCGGCATTATACGCCCAGTTTTCTTCCAAAAGCCATCTCCAGATTCGGGTTGGGTTAGTCGAAGTACTTGGGTTAATAGCAAATTCTCCTTCTTGGGTAACTAAAAGGGGAGAAATTCTATGATCCTTATCTTCTACCTTTGAAAATGATGGAGCAAAAGCCCAATCAAAATCCCATCCCGAGTTAGCCCCAAGTTTATGGTTACCACTTATATTGAAATTGGTAAGTGATTTTTCGGTATAAAGTAGTGCGTCTTTTACAATATCTTCATAGGCACCTCCGGTATTATCTTGAGAAAGTTGCTGGTTAAAAAACCCGGCTGAAGATTCTCCATTCTGAATATGTAAAGCGGTGAATCGATATTTTGAAAGATCAGATTTAAGCGTTACTCCTCCCAAAACACTAATCAGCACTTCATTTATTCCTTCATCACCTTCGGTATATCTAGAATATAAAGGCTGGGTTACTGTTTTGTCCGGCACACGAATGGCATTACCATCTACTCTGGACTCATAAAATTTTGTGTTGTTTTTGTAAGCTGCTGAAGCTAAGAATCCAATTTTTTTATTGCCTCCAATTTCATATTGGTTCCCAATGGTAAGCCCTAAACTGAAATTAGGATTACTAGTAGTTTGCTCTGCCTTTAACTGTTCTTGAAATCTATTAGTAAGGCTTGTTAACAGTAACTTATTTTCAAAAGTTCCGGGGATGGGTTGATATCTATGTATAGGTAAGTCTCTGGTTCCATCGTCATAACCCCAAAAATCGGTATCACCGCCATCGTAAGAAAGATAATTATCTTTAAAGTGCATACTTGAGTTATAGCCTGCACCTAAAGAGATACTGTATTCAGCTTTGGAAGGAAAATCTTTGGTAATAACATTAACAATACCTCCGGTAAAGTCGGCAGGTTGGTCTGCAGAGGCAGATTTCACCACAATAATGTTATCGATTAAATTGGTTGGAAAAATATCCATAGGGATGGTGTTTCGATCTGGATCCAAACCGGGAACATCCACTCCATTTAAAATAGATTTTGTGTATCTGTCTCCAAGCCCTCTAACATACACAAATTTATCACCTTGGACAGAAACCCCCGGCACGCTTTTAACCGCACCCGCAACATCACTGGCTCCTATTTTTTGAATACTTTGTGAAGAAAGACCATCCAAAACAACAGCAGATTTTCGTTGAAAGTCCAATACGGCGCTTTCGGTATTTCTTTTAATACTGGTTGTGATAACTACTTCATCTAACGATGTGGTAGATAGAGTAACGTCTATGGTGGTAGCTTCATTAGCTTTTACAATAACATCGCTAATCTCTTTTGTTTCGTACCCCACAAACGAAAACACAATTGTGTAATTTCCCGGGGAGAGTTCTAGTTCGTACTTACCATCAAAATCGGTTGTTGTTCCTGTAGTAGTTCCTTTAACTACCACATTGGCAAAAGGTAATGGATCTACAAACCCACCATCGATTACAGTTCCTTCAATTTTACCTGTTTGTGCACTACTAACAAAAGCAATAAACAACAAAGATAGCGTAAGTAATATTTTGATTTTTTTCATTTGTGCTTTTTGTTAATTTATAACTTTCAAAATGTTTCTATCTAAAGGAAGCTATACCGTTTTATAGTGTCCAATGGTGTAAGAAGCATATTTGAAAAAGCACCAAAGCCATAGTCAATAATTTAGCTAGGCTTTAGTGCTTTATTGAGTTTTTTAGAAGTTTAAAGCTCCTTTGATGCTAGCGTATGTCCAAGTAAGACCAGAAGTATCTGCTCCTACGGTTTGATTGCCTTGAGTAACGGCTGAAGCCTCAGAACCAAATCCTGGTGTAGCTGTAGAGGATGTATTGTTAAACAAGCTGGTTACATCGGTTACGCCACTTGGTAAAACAATCTGCCAGTTAGAGAAAGTTAACAGGTCGTTGTTGTAATTTTCTGCAACTCCGTCGTTATCCAATTCAATATCAGAACTATCTTTAAAACCAAAAGCATAGATATTATTGTTAGCTCCCATAGCATTACTTCTGAAATCGGCGTATTCACCGCCTGAAGTATTTTGGTTTCCTTTAAGAGTGATATTGTTAAGGGTGTAAGAACCATTAGCAGAACCTTCACCACCATCAATTTCTAGTCCGTGATCTGAATTGTCTCCTAAAATTACTACTGAATTGTTAATAGTACCAGAGTATGCTTGGTCAATATCAAGACCATCGTCTCCTTGAGCCCAAACAACTAAATTTGAAGCGTTTACAGTTCCGCCAAAGAACTCAATTCCATCATCAACATTTGCTACAACTTCTACGTTAGAAATTTGAGTTCCACTACCTACACCACCAAGGGTTAACCCGTTAATTTCGTTACCTTCACCAATTAAAGTTCCTCCGTGACGAATAGAAACATAATTAAGTACTCCTGAATTGTCTGCGGCATCGGTTCCACCGTATAGACCAAACGTGTCATCTGCAGGGATACCTTCAATTTGTGCTTCTTCTACATCTCCAGATAAAGAACAAGGAGCATAACCAAGGATGATTACACCACCCCAAAGACCTACATTGGTTTCATTTAAATTAGTTCCGGCTGTTTCACCACATGTAATATTGTCACTTTCGGCAGTAAAAATAATAGGTGCCGCTGCTGTTCCTTCGGCCATGAGTTTACCTCCTCTGGCAACTATTAAAGCAGAGGATAAAGATCCTGTACCTGCTCTCCCTTTAATAATGGTTCCTGGCTCAATAGTAAGTGTTACTCCTTCTTGTACCACCACTTTTCTATCTAAGATGTAGATATTGTCGCTAGTCCAAGTTTCATTTATGGCAATTCCACCCGCTTTTACAACCGTAGGGCAAGTTTCTGTGTTACCGCCTTCATTGTTGTTGTTTATAATAGTAGTTTCTTCGATAACAATTGGGGTATCATCATCTTTAAAACAGCCAGATAGCGTCAAGGTCAAGATACTTAATAAGGCTATAGTTAATTTTTTCATTTTTGCGTTTTTTAAATTGAACTTATTTTGTTGTTTTAGAATTTATTAACTGTGTTATAAATATTTGGTGCAAAGATGACTTGGTTATGTAAAGTGGATGTTAATCGAAGATTATGATTAAATCATTTCAAGGTTACCTAAATGTTAATCGCAAATGCGCACATTTTTTTCTGAAAAAACTATCTTGCAACATTAATTCAAATCACTATGATGCAATGGGAAAAACTCCTTTCTTTAAGACGGCAAGGGGATACCAACAAGCGATTACGCATAGAACAGGACGAGACCCGTTTAGGTTTTGAAGTAGATTACGACCGTATTATTTTTTCATCGGCATTCCGCAGTCTTCAGGACAAAACACAGGTTATTCCACTTTCAAAAACCTCTTTTGTTCACACCCGCTTAACCCATAGTTTAGAAGTTTCGGTAGTGGGGCGGTCGCTGGGTAGAGCAGTAGGGAAGGCCATTTTGGAAAAACATCCTTTTTTAGAAAAAACCCATGGCTACCGTATTCAAGATTTTGGGGCTATTGTTGCTGCTGCGGCATTGGCACATGATATTGGAAATCCGCCTTTTGGGCATTCGGGAGAAAAAGCCATAGGGGATTATTTTCTCCATGGAAACGGAACTCGATTTAAAGACGCACTTACCGAAAAAGAATTTCAGGATTTGGTAGATTTTGAAGGCAATGCCAACGGATTCAAAATTTTAACTGAAACCAAAAACGGAGTAGAAGGCGGGCTTCGGCTTTCGTACGCTACGTTGGGAGCCTTTATGAAATATCCCAAAGAGTCCCTTCCGAAAAAACCTTCAAAGCATATAGCCGATAAGAAATATGGCGTGTTTCAAAATGAAGTGCCTTTTTTTAAAGAGGTAGTTGATGTATTGGGATTGTTGAAAAAAGAAGATAACCGATACAGTAGGCATCCTTTAGCTTATTTGGTAGAAGCAGCAGATGATATTTGTTATACGCTAATTGACTTTGAAGACGGTATTAATCTGGGTCTTATTGAAGAAGAATTTGCCTTGGAATACCTTGTAAACTTAGTGAAGGATACCTTGCAAAAGAAGAAATATCAAAAACTGACAAACACTACCGACAGGATTGCCTACCTCCGTTCCTTAGCGATAAGCAGTTTAATTGAGGAGGCCGTATTGGTTTTTATAGCAAATGAAGAAGAAATATTGAAAGGAGAGTTTTCAAACTCTTTGCTTGATGCCTGTAGGTTTACTCCGCAGATTAAAGATATTATAAAAATTAGTATTGATAAGGTTTACAGAAGTAACGAAGTTGTTGAAAAAGAACTGGCAGGATACCAAATACTTACCACATTGTTAGAGGCGCTTACCCAAGCTATGGAAAGAAAACAAAAAAATCAGTTGCGGCATTACGACAGTTTGCTTCTTAGTGGTTCGGGGCTTCAACTTCCAGAAGACAGTAGCAATTATTACCATCTTTTGGAATGTTGTCACTATATTTCAAAACTTACAGATGGTAATGCCTTATTACTTTTTCAGAAAATACAAGGAAATATTTGAGCCCTACGCCATTAAAAGTGGTAAAATTTAATAAAATTCATTTATATTTAGCTTCCTTAATTAAAAACTAATAACTAAAAATCATGAAAAAATTACTCTACCTGCTGGCATTTATTACGGCGAGCATAGCAGGAGCACAAGATTATGGTCCTATAATCCAGTCGTATTTAAATTCTAACAGGTCACAACTTGGGTTAACGGCTCAAGATATTGAACAGGTAACTATCAATTCGGAGAGTTATTCTAAGTCTATGAATGTGCACAACGTTTATGCGTCGCAAACGCTCAGTGGAATTGAAGTATTTAATTCGGTTTCAAACTTTGCAGTTAAAAATGGAACAGTAGTATATTCAAAAGTCTCTTTTGTTGCTAACCTATCTTCAAAAATAAATACAACAACTCCGGCTATTAATGCTTCAACAGCTATTTCAAAAGCCGCTCAAAATTTAGGAA
>JAGQZA010000094.1 GCA_020435805.1 Flavobacteriaceae bacterium | reverse complement strand
ACAACTCAGTGTCCAAAAGGAAGCAACTCTTTTGCTCATTACAAACCATTGTTTTATATCGTATCCCTTTTTCCTCTATGTTAAGATATTGGTCACGCCAAGGCGTGACAGTGAATAGTAAATTGTATTACTGCTCACATACAACTAAGGTGGTTACTGCGTCGGGGCTCACCCCTTACCATTCCGAACAGGGAAGTTAAGCCCGACTGCGCCGATGATACTGCAGCAATGTGGAAAAGTAGGTCGCCGCCTTCTTTTAAAAGCCCAATCTAATCAGATTGGGCTTTTTTTTGTATATTTATTTCATCTCATCTAAAATATTCCCTTTATGAAACAGAAATATTTTACTTCAGTTATTCTTTTAGTAGTAATACTTTTTACAAGTGTATTTTCTTTAAAGGCGCAAGAACAAATTGCTATACTTCAAGAGCCATTTGTAATTCTTCTTGACCCAAATGATGGAACAATTGTAGATCCTACTTTTATTGATTTAACTCCTTTGAGCCCAGGTACTCCCAAAGGGATTATTCAAGTAAATGATGAGATATGGATTAGTGATCAAATTGGAGACAGGATTGATAGATTTGATTTGGATGGAAATTACCTTAGTACCATAAGCGGAGGTATGGATAATATAAAAGGAATGGCTGTTATTAATAATTCTGAAGTTTGGCTTAGCAATGCGGGAACTGCTAATGGAGCGCCTGGAGACGCCATTATTCGATTTGATTTAGATGGGAACAATTTGGGTTTTTTTAATACTTCAAGTATTGGATCTTCCTTTGATATTATTGATACGGGAAGTGAAGTGTATGTTTCCTACATTGGTGCAACCGAATCCAAAATAGAGCGAAGGGATTATAGTGGAAATATATTAGGAGATATTGTTGGTACGGGAGTTGTTAATTTTATACAACAAATTGAAGTAAATACCAGTAATAATTCAGTTTATGCAGCGGTATTTAGTACTGCAGGGTCTAATTCATCAGGGCTATATGAATTTGCAATTAGCGATGGTTCAATACTTAATTATTGGGGAGCAGAAGGAAGTTTGAGAGGTGTAGCTCAATTAGGCGATGGAAATATTTTAATCTCAAATTCAGGAGGAATTCATATTTTAAATCCAAATACTGGAGTTGCAACAACTATATCTGGTTCTGCATCGCAATATTTTGGAAGACTTAATTTATCACCGTGTACAACACCTCCTACTCCCACAGGAGATGCCAATCAAACTTTTAATGAAGGAGCTACTTTGGCAGATATTGTTATAAACCCTCCTTCAGTAACTTGGTTTGCTACGGAAGCGGATGCTTTGGCAAATACCAACCCTTTACCTAATAGTACGCTGTTAGTTGATGGTACTACCTATTGGGCGGTTAATATTGTAAATGGGTGTTTGAGTGAGCCTTTTGCCGTAACAGTAACTGTTTTATGTACACCGCCTCCTACACCTACCGGCGACTCAAATCAATCGCTTCCTGAGGGATCTACCATTGATGATATTGTCATTGATCCTCCTACAGTTATCTGGTTTGCAACTGAAGCTGATGCCTTGGCAAATACCAATCCGCTTCCAGCAGGAACTCCTCTTGTGGATGGTGCTACCTACTGGGCTGTGAATATTGTAAATGATTGCTTGAGTGAGCCTTTTCCGGTAACAATAACTATTCTATTAGGCATTAATAATTTGAAAGCATCACAATTAAAAGTATATCCCAATCCAACTTATGATACTATAACTATTTCTTACTCTGAAGAAATACAATCAGTATCTATTTATAACGTTGTTGGACAAGAGCTTTTTTTTGATTCAAATGTATTTGATGTTTCTACCACTATTGATGTATCAAGATTTGAAGCTACTATTTTATTTGTAAAAATTAAAACTGAAACAGGAGAAAAAACTGTTAAGGTTTTGAAATTAAATTAATTAAAAACCGCTTTTAGTATCAATTTTAACCCAGAAAACAGTAGGTAGATAGTTGCCCCCATAGCAATAATTGCTAAGGGAAGAAAAACGTATAATGGGATGGTTTCTTTGTTTAAAAATGAAAAGGTAATGAGATAAGTAGTAAGTACTATTAAGGGAATGGAAAGTGCCATTCTTTTTATTCCCTTCATTAATAACTTCTTATCAGTAAATTTTTGATTAGTTTCTTTCATTGTAAGCGTCTATTGCTTTTCGAACACTTCCGTGTTTTTTTAATAAAAATTCGGCTTCGTCTTCAAGAATTTGCAAAGCTTCCATAATCATACGTGTTCCTCGATCCACTAATTTGTTATTGCTTAATTGCATATCTACCATTTTGTTCCCCTTTACTTTCCCTAACCGAATCATGGTCGTTGTGGAAAGCATGTTGAGTACTAACTTTTGAGCGGTTCCTGCTTTCATTCTAGTACTTCCTGTAACAAATTCGGGGCCTACCACCACCACAATAGGGTACTTTGCGGTATTGGCAAGCGGACTGTTTTCATTGCACGTAATGCCACCGGTAATAATACCATTAGCATTGCATTTTTCTAATGCTCCAATAACATAAGGAGTGGTCCCGGAGGCGGCGATACCTATGACCACATCTTTTTCAGAAATTTGAAAGGCTTGAAGATCTTCCCACCCTTGCGTAGTAGAATCTTCGGCAAATTCTACTGCTTTTCTTATGGCAGTATCCCCTCCGGCTATAAGCCCAATGACCCAATCGTGGGGCACTCCAAAAGTAGGCGGGCACTCGCTGGCATCTACAATGCCCAAGCGACCACTGGTACCGGCTCCTATGTAAAACAACCTTCCGCCTTGCTTCATTTTTTTGATAATTTTTTCTGAAAGCCGTTCAATTTGGGGGAGAGCTTTTTCCACAGCAAAAGGAACGGTTTTATCTTCTGAATTGATAGCAACCAGTAATTCTTTTACAGTCATTTTTTCTAAATGATTATAACGGGAATCTTCTTCGGTGGTTCTCTGAAAGGTCATAGCAGTTTATTCAATAACTAAGGATTGTTTAAATTCTTGAACAAAGGCGAAATACCCCAAGGGGAAATTATCCGGCTGTTCCACGTTGTTATACTGATTGATATTATCAATTCCCGTGACATCAAAAATATTTCCTCGTACCGTAGCGGCAGGAGTTTCAAAAGGTCCAAAACCACCTTCACTTTGCTCTATTAACAGATTCATATAATTATAGAAATCTTCATCTGCGCCAAGAATACTTACTGAAATTTCATCTCCGGTAACTAAGTTTTCATCATAAAAGTAGGAAAAACTAAAGGGCTGGTTTTGATAAAAAGTGTCTTCAGAAGGTAAGAAATTCCCAAAGCCAAAGTCAAAAACATAATAGTTTTCCTTATCCGGTTGGTCTGTGTACGCGATAATTACTTCTGTTTCGTCCTCATTAAATAAAGAGCCGTCTCCTTGTTGTAAATCATCAATTTTAACTGAAGTTGCATAATACGTCTTGGCGGCATATCTGCGGTCTTCATATTCTAAAATCAACCAAAAAGCTGTTTCTTCCTGAATATTATTTGTTCTTATACGCTGATCTGAGGTAAAAGTAGGATCTGGTTCATACACCCCGCTTCCGGGCTCTAACTCGGCCAGATTAGAGAAAGAACCATTAATAAGTTCGCCAAATTCATTTTCAACACCATAATAAATATGAATATTGGGGACGTCTGAAACAACTTCAACAGGTTCAAAAAAGGAAGAGGTTTTTGTTATCTTTATTTTTACATCCGCAAATTCCTGTGTGGTATCCACTCGAATAAGTCCATCTATAACCAGTCTGGCTTCATCGGTAGGGACTTCTACATCAATTACATCTTCGCACGAGGAAAATAAAATTGCGATAATTGCTAGTATGTAAAAAAATCGATTCATTACTTAAAATTTAAAATTATAGGTTACGGAAGGCACTATTCCAAAAATGGAGGTACGAACCGCCTCATTTACACCCGTATCTTCATTTTGTTTAAAATTAATGGAGGCCGCATTTTTACGATTATACAAATTATAAATACTGAAAACCCACTCACTGCTCCAGTTTTTATTTTCTTTTTGAATAGGGGTATATATGGCAGAGACATCTATTCTGTGATAGGCGGGTAGGCGTTCTACATTTCGGAATCCATAATAAGGAACCACCACGTCCTGAAATACAAATTGCCCAATGGGATAGTTGGTTGGACGACCCGTTTGAAACACAAAATTAGAGTTAAAAGTCCATTTTTTATTCCAACTGTAATTGGCAAATATTGAAATATCATGAGGTCTGTCATAGGGAGTGTTGTACCATTCCCCGTTATTGATTCCTATTTCATTTTCGTTTCTAGGAGGGGTTCGTTGTTGTGATTTAGACCAGGTATAGGAAATCCATCCTTGCATTTTTCCGGTATTTTTCCGAAGCAACAATTCGGTACCATACGCTCGTGCTTCACCATTTAAAATTACCTGTTCAATAGCATTATTTGCAATCAGGTTGGCTCCATCGATGTAATCGATTCGGTTTTGGATGTCTTTGTAATACACTTCTGCTTCTAAGGTATAAGCTCTATTTTTCAAATTTTTAAAAACCCCAAAAGCATATTGATCCAGAAGTTGCGGTTTTACATAGGGGCCGCTGGGTGTCCATACATCCAGTGGAGTAGGAGAACTGGTATTGGATAATAAATGTAAATACTGCGATAGCCTTGTGTAGCTTGCTTTTATCGAAAGATCTTCATTAATAACATATGCTACCGAAATTCGGGGTTCAAAGTTGGTGTAGGATTTTAATCGATCACTTCTGGAAGAGGGTATAGTTTCAACAGGCTCGGCCTCGCTGTAAACTAAGGTAAAAGGGTCAAAAAGTACCGGATTATTATCTTCATATACATTAATTTCTTTTTGCCCAAAGCGAATAAAATGACTTAATCTTGCACCATACTCAACGTTTAGATTAGGCGTAATGTCCTGCTCTATGTCTATGTAAATAGCAAATTCGTTTCCATATTTTTTAATAAGCTGCTCCTCTACAATTCCGGAATCTGGGTTATTAGGTTTTATTTTACCGGGATTAAAGCTGTAATAAATGTTGTTGATGCCGTAATTTACTTGAAGCTTGTCGGTTAAATAATGTTTCAGATCATATTTTAAATTAAAATTTTGAATGCCCGAATTCCACTCAAATCCTACAAAATCAAGCTCTAACCCATAGTAATAGTCGGAATAGATAAGGGATAGGTTTGAAAATAACTTATCTGAAAAAATATGATTCCATCTAAAGTTTACCAAGGCATTTCCATAGACATTTACAAAGCTATCATTAATGCTAAAAAGGTCTCTCCCAAAATATCCTGAAAGGAAAATGTTATTATTTTCATTAATGCGATAGTTAAGTTTGGTATTTAAATCGTAGAAATAGGCACTGTTTTTTATATCGAACAGCGGAAGGAATAGATGTGCATAAGAGGCTCTGCCTCCCACTAAAAAAGCCGATTTGTTTTTGGCGATAGGTCCTTCTGCCAAGAGCCTGCTTGCTACAACACCAATCCCGCCATTAAATTTCAATTCTTTACTATTGCCTTCTTTCTGAAAGATTTCCAAAACCGATGATACTCTACCGCCATATCGAGAAGGAATACTTCCTTTAAATAATTTTACATCTTTAATGGCATCGGGATTAAAAACAGAGAAAAAACCAAATAAATGAGAAGAATTAAAAATGGTAGCTTCGTCTAAAAGTATCAGGTTTTGATCCACGGCACCGCCACGAACATTAAATCCTGAAGAGCCTTCCCCTGCATTAGTCACTCCGGGTAATAGCAGTAACGATTTTATAACATCTGCTTCTCCCAATACTACAGGGATACTTTTTATGGTTCCCGCTGTTAAAGTATTTACACTCATTTGCGGAGCTTTTATATTTGCCCTTTCCACATCTGCAGTAATAACAACTTCATCCAGTTGTTCGGTGTCATTTTTAAGAGAAATAGTGAGTGTGGTATTTTGTGTAAGTGAAATGCTTTTTTGTTGATTTACAAAACCTAAACTACTGAATTGTACCAAATAGCTTCCTTCGGGAAGGGTAATAGAATAAAAACCGTATTCATTAGTAATGGTTCCTGTTTTTAATTCGGGGATAATTATATTTACCCCAATGAGGGTTTCTCCGGTAGCTTCTTCCAAAACAGTTCCGCTTAGGGTAAACTTCTCTTGGGCAAAGAGAGCGCTACTGAATAGGAAACAGAGTATAAAAAAGTTTTTCAAGATAGATTTGTTTTCCTTCAAAAGTAGTTGATTATAGCTAATAAAAAAAGCTCGCAACAATACGAGCATTTAAATCTTGAAAAGATATTAATTACATACTGCTCCTCCTGTTTGTTCTAAAGTAGCAATGAATTGAGAGAAAGTAGCTCCCGCTAGGCTTATTGTTTCGGATTCACCCTCAAATGTAAAAGTTGCAGTACCATCACCATTATCGCAATATTCAGGTGTGTAATCTTCTCCGATGGTTGCAAAAGTACAGGTTTGGCAAGCTTGCCCTCCGCCATCATCGTCTTTCTTTTTACAGCTAAAAACGACCGTTAATACTAGTAGCGCAATAATTAGATTTTGTTTATTCATAATAGTTGTTATTTAGTAAATTAAGGGAAGTTTAAATAAAAAACTATTGAAAGGGGTACAATAGTTTTGTTTGGCTAAAAATAAACAAAATTATATAGTAACAAAATCTAATTAAAATTACTTAACTATTTAGTATGGTATTGAATAGATTACTCGCTCTCATCTCTCTATTCACTAAGTTTTCATCCGGAAAATAATATCCATCAATATTCACAGGATGTCCTTGCGCTGCGTTAAACTCTTCTATAATCCTATTTTCATTTTCTTTCAGCTTCGATGCTATGGGAGAAAATTCAAGTTTAAGAGCTTCGTCTTTAGTTTGGTTCGCCAAAGCCTCTGCCCAATATAATGCTAAATAAAAGTGACTTCCTCTGTTGTCTAATTCGTTTACTTTACGGGAGGGGGATTTGTCGTTTTCCAATAATTTTTCGGTGGCTTGATCAAGGGTTTCGGCTAAAACTAAAGCCTTAGTGTTTTGAAAAGTTTCCCCTAGATGCTCTAATGAAACAGCCAATGCCAAAAATTCACCCAACGAATCCCAGCGCAGGTGCCCTTCCTCCAAAAATTGATCCACGTGTTTTGGTGCAGAACCTCCGGCACCTGTTTCAAAAAGCCCGCCACCGTTCATTAAAGGCACAATAGACAGCATTTTGGCACTGGTTCCCAACTCTAAAATAGGGAAGAGGTCTGTTAAATAATCGCGAAGAACATTGCCGGTGACCGAAATGGTATTTTCGCCTCTTTTCACTCGTTCCAAAGTATATTCAGTAGCTTTTTTGGGAGCTAAAATTTTAATTTCTAATCCTGTGGTATCGTATTCTTTTAAATACGTTTGTACTTTTTGTATAATTTGGGCATCATGGGCTCTGGATTCATCCAGCCAAAAAACGGCAGGCCATCCAGTAGCTTTTGCTCTATTGATGGCTAATTTTACCCAATCTTGTATAGGCGCATCTTTAACAGTACACATACGCCAAATATCACCTTCTGAAACGGAATGCTGCATTAGTAGGTTTCCATTTTGGTCAATGACTTTTACAGTTCCTGAAGCAGGAATTTCAAATGTTTTATCGTGAGAACCATACTCTTCTGCCTTTTGAGCCATGAGCCCAACATTGGGTACAGTTCCCATCGTTCTTGGGTCAAAAGCTCCATGTTGTTTGCAAAAATCGATGGTAGCTTCATACACACCTGCATAACTACTATCGGGAATCACTGCTTTGGTATCTTGTGTTTTACCATCTTTGTCCCACATTTTACCCGAATTTCGAATCATAGCAGGCATGGAAGCATCTATAATCACATCGCTGGGGACGTGTAAATTGGTGATTCCTTTCTCGCTATTGACCATGGCTAAATTGGGTCCTTGATCTAAAATGGATTGAATATCTTTTTCTATTTCTGAACGTTCTGCTGAAGAAAGTTCTTCCAATTTACTGGTTAAATCCCCAAATCCGTTACGAACATCCACTCCTAATTTTTCAAAAGTAGCTTTGTGTTTTTTGAACAATTCAGCAAAGAAAATTTCTACCGCATGACCAAAAATAATAGGATCACTTACTTTCATCATGGTGGCTTTCATATGTAAGGAGAAGAGAATTCCTTGATTTCGGGCATCAGTAACCTGTTCTTCTAGAAATTGAAGCAACGCTTTTTTCTCCATCACAGTTGCATCCACAACTTCTCCTTTTAAAACGGAAACTTTTTCTTTTAAAACAGTTTCATTTCCGGTAGTATCATTCAGAATGATTTTTACATAGCCTTCATTTTGAATAGTCACCGATTTTTCATTATGGAAAAAGTCCCCATGAGACATCGTTGCTACGTGGGTTTTGGAATCAGCGCTCCAGACACCCATACTATGCGGATTTTTCTTCGCATAATTCTTAACCGCCAAAGGGGCTCGGCGATCGCTATTTCCTTCGCGAAGTACTGGGTTTACAGCACTTCCTTTAATTTTATCGTAGGTAGCTTTAATGGTTTTTTCTTCATCCGTTTTAGGGTCTTCCGGATAATTGGGTATGGCGTAGCCCTTTTTTTGTAATTCTGAAATTACTTCCAGTAACTGAGGAACCGAAGCACTTATATTGGGTAATTTAATGATATTGGCTTCCGGCTTTTTAGCGAGTTCTCCCAATTCTGCCAAAGCATCTCCCATACGTTGATTTTCTTGAAGATATTCCGGAAAATTAGCAATAATTCTACCAGCCAAGGAAATGTCTCTAGTTTCGACATCAATATTTGATGATTTTGTGAAAGCCTTTATAATTGGGAGTAAGGAATGGGTTGCTAAAAAGGGAGCTTCATCGGTTTTGGTATAAATAATTTTGGCTGATTTTGTCATAGAAGTTTATTTTCAAAAAGAATTTTATAGTTGTATAAAAGGCTTGCAAATATACAATTTACTCTCCTTGGTTTCAAGAAATATCATGCTAAGTAAGGAAACAATACTCCTATAAAGCAAGAAAAGCCATATCATTGTATTGCTACTTTGATATGGCTTCTTGTGAACCGAATCGTTACCAATCATTCGCCCTTAGGCTAATCGAGGCAGGTTTATTATACCCCTGCGATTGTGATTAGGTTCAAAAAGTGCTCCTTGTTTTTAAAACTTTATTGATTATAAAACCAACCTAACTTAAAAATAGTGGCACTCCTCCTTTTTTAATCTATACACATCATACTCAATGAGGTTTTGTGTTTTAAAACAATTAAAAAAGATATATAAAGAACGT
>JAGQZA010000093.1 GCA_020435805.1 Flavobacteriaceae bacterium | reverse complement strand
CACTAGTATTGTGTTTATTGATGCTGCTGGGACCTTCGTATTTGGTGTCAAAAATTACTCCTGTAAAGGCAATTAGGTTTCAGTAGTCATCTATTTTCTCCCTTCTCTCTTCTCTTTTCTCTAAAGTCTTTCGTACTTTTGCCCCGCTTTAAAAAACACTATGGAATACGCAAAAAATATTTTAGAAACCATTGGGAATACCCCTTTAGTAAAAATTAACAAACTTGCTGAAGAGTTGCCCTGTTTGGTACTTGCCAAATACGAAACCTTCAATCCCGGAAATTCGGTAAAAGACCGTATGGCATTGAAAATGATTGAAGATGCCGAAGCTGATGGGCGTTTAAAACCCGGTGGAACCATTGTAGAAGGCACTAGCGGCAATACCGGAATGGGACTGGCTTTAGCCGCTATTGTGAAGGGGTATAAAATGATTTGTGTCACCACAGACAAGCAAAGCAAAGAAAAGGTCGATATTTTAAAAGCAGTGGGTAGTGAGGTGCATGTGTGTCCTACCAATGTGGCTCCCGAAGACCCCCGTTCGTATTATTCAACAGCAAAGAGATTGGGTGAAGAAATTCCCAATGCCTGGTATGTAAATCAGTATGACAATCCTAGTAATGCTGTAGCACATTATGAAAGTACAGGACCCGAAATTTGGAAACAAACTGCAGGTAAAGTAACCCATTTTGTAGTGGGTGTTGGTACAGGAGGTACTATTAGCGGTGTTGGTAAATATTTAAAAGAACAAAACCCAAATGTAAAAGTTTGGGGGGTAGATACCTACGGAAGTGTGTTTAAGAAATATCACGAAACAGGTATTTTTGATGAAAATGAAATTTATCCATACGTAACCGAAGGCATTGGTGAGGATATTTTACCCAAAAATGTAGATTTCTCTATCATTGATGGCTTTACCAAAGTAACCGACAAAGATGCCGCAATCTATACACAGCGTCTCTCTAAAGAAGAGGGCATGTTTCTTGGAAATTCGGCAGGAGCAGCCATGAAAGGAGTCCTTCAGTTAAAGGAACATTTTACTAAAGATGATGTGGTGGTGGTATTGTTTCATGACCACGGAAGCAGGTATGTAGGGAAAATGTATAATGATGATTGGATGCGAAAAATGGGGTATATTGAATAATGAATTGAAATAAATAACTAATAAAAACCTTCCAAATTTCGGAAGGTTTTTTTATTTTTAGGTTTCCGCAGATTAACTCCCCCTATCTATAACTCTTATGAAGGAGGATTTTCTTCATTATCTGTGGAAATTTCAAAAATTTTCAACAGTCAATTTATTTACCACCGATGAGAAACCCAGCAAGGTTCTGAAGGTGGGAGTCCATAATCATCATGCCGGTCCGGATTTTTTGATGGCACAGATAGAAATTGACGGGCAATTGTGGGTTGGCAATGTTGAAATTCATGTGAAATCTTCCGATTGGTACGTTCATCAACATGAAAAGGATGCTCATTACGACAATGTGATTCTGCACGTTGTTTGGGAACACGATGCACCTATTTTCCGAAGCGATAATAGTGTATTGCAAACACTTGAAATAAAGGAAATTGTTGAAAAAAAAACCGTTCAAAAATACTATCAATTATTTTCAGAAAATAGGCAATTTATATCGTGTGAAAAAACCTTTGGAAGTGTAGATGATTTCATTTTCCAAAGTTGGTTATGGCGATTGTTTGTGGAACGGCTTGAACGTAAATCGGAAGCCATTTTGCAAGAATTGAAATTGTCTCAAAATAACTGGGAAGCAGTCTTGTTTACCATATTGAGTAAAAACTTCGGACTTACATTAAATGGCGATTCGTTTTACAGTGTAGCAAAATCTGTAGATTATTCATTAATAAAAAAATGCGGCGGAAATGTCTTAAAACTGGAAGCCATATTATTTGGCCAAGCAGGAATGTTGGAGACAGAGAAAATGGGGAGGTATTTCAGTATGTTAAAAGATAGCTATGAGTATTCAAAAACGATGTACAAAATTTCAAATGAAGGGGTAATTTCCAGTAAGTTTTTTAGACTTCGTCCCCCAAATTTTCCCACTATACGGTTGTCGCAATTAGCGGTTTTATGGACTAGTCGCCCACATATTTTTTCAGAAATTATGGAAGCCAAAAGCAAAGAAACTTATTATGGATTGTTTAATATAGCCGCAAGTGAGTATTGGGACACCCACTATAATTTTGAAATTTCTTCTTCTAAGCGAAAAAAAAGTATTACCAAAGGTTTTATCGACTTATTACTTATTAACACTATTATTCCTTTAAAATTTGCCTATGCTACCCAACAAGGCCAAGACATGACAGAGGAGCTAATCGATTTGGCATTATCGCTTCCTGTAGAAAATAACTCTATTATTTCAAAGTTTCAATCTTTACGATCTATTGAAAACAGTGCTTGGCACAGTCAGTCGTTACTTCAATTAAAGAATGAATATTGTAGTAAACAAAGGTGTATGCAATGTGAGCTGGGAAATTTTATTTTAAAATACTAGGCTATTCTTATTCCTGAAAAATGTAGTAATTTGCATCCATGCTTCAAATGGTTTACAACTTACGCCATTATCTTGAAAAACGAGGTTTCTATGTAAGCTCCCGTTTAGCAGAGCGTTTGGGGATGCGCGCCAAAACGGTACGGCTCTCTTTTATTTATGTTACTTTTGCCACTTTTGGAGCTGGTTTTGCCTTTTATTTGGTATTGGCCTTTTGGCTTAAAATAAAAGATTTGGTCTATACCAAACGAAGTTCTGTTTTTGATTTATGAGAAAACTTTTTCAGTCTAAAATTACAGGTGCTGTTGCCTTATTGGTTCTTGTGTTCTTCATAGGAATTTTTGGCTTTAAATTTTTCTACGACTATCTTTGGATTGATGCTGTATATATGACGGTGATTACCATTACCACAGTGGGTTTTGGGGAACTTCATCCTATGAGTGCTTCCGAAAAGATTTTTACTTCATTTCTCATACTTTCCAGTATCTTTATTGTAGGGTATGCTATTAAAGTAATTTCAGAATACATCCTTAGTAAAAGTAATATTGGTAACATAAGACATAAAAAAGTGCAACACAAAATTGATACTTTGAATGACCACGTTATTATTTGTGGTTTTGGAAGAAATGGAAAACAAGCCGCCCAAAAATTGGAGGCCTATAAAAAAGATTATGTAGTGGTTGAAATGGATGAAGAAATTGTTGAACGCAATTACGACGAAGACCATTTATTTGTAACCGGCAATGCCAATGAAGACGAAACCCTTCTGAAAGCAGGAATTGAACGAGCCTCCACCTTAATTTGTGCATTGCCTAGTGACTCAGACAACCTTTTTATTGTGCTTTCGGCAAGGCAGATTAATAAAAATCTAAAAATTATAAGCCGCGCCACCCAGGAAACTACCTATAAAAAATTAAAACTTGCCGGAGCCGACAATGTGATTATGCCTGATAAAATTGGAGGTGACCACATGGCCTCTTTAGTGGTCGTTCCAGATTTAGTGGAATTTTTAGACAACCTTTCAGTATTAGGGGAAGAAGATTCAATTTACGTGGAACAAATTCCATTTGAAAAGGTGTGCCCCAATGGAGAGGAAGTAGCCATTGAGGATTTGGATCTGCGACGCAAAACGGGATGTTCCATTATTGGTTACAAATCAGCCGAAGGTAAGTATATCGTAAATCCTGAACCATCTTTGGTGCTTCAAAAAAACTCAAAATTAATTGTAATTGGTCGCCCCAATCAAATTGAAAATTTGAAAGAAACGTACCACGTTTAAAGAAACAAGACAAGATTTGCTTTCAAAAATTTGAAAAACCTTTTTTTTTTAGCATCTTGCTTAGCTTTATAAAACAACTAAAAACCCAATTATGAAGAAATCCTTTCTTTTCCTTTTCAGTTTTATTATTCCATTCTTAACTTTTGCACAAGAAGCAGCCACCGAAGAAGTAGGTATTGACCAAAAAATCGATCAAGCTTTTGCACCTATATCAAATTTTTTCTCCAGTGTTATCTTTTTTGAAATATTCCCAGGAGCTCCTTTTGTGATTATTTTATTGGTGTTAAGTGCTGCATTTTTTACTATTTATTTCGGGTTTCCAAACTTTCGTTTCTTCGGAAAAGCCATTAATACGGTACGAGGAAAATATGAGGATATTGAAACCCATGGCGCCAAGATTTTATATGGAGAAGATGGAATAGCCCAAGGGCAGGATTTTAATAAAGTTAAAGATATAGACGATCATATTGACTCCCTTTCAGAAGATTTGGCTATCGATGGTGATATAAAAGATACCATACGTGATGAAAGTAGTGAAGGAGAAGTTTCTCATTTTCAAGCCTTGGCAACAGCCGTTTCCGGAACCGTAGGAAATGGAAATATTGCCGGAGTTGCCCTTGCTATTGCATTGGGAGGTCCGGGAGCCACTTTCTGGATGATTGTTTGCGGACTTTTAGGAATGTCCACTAAGTTTGTGGAGTGTACTCTGGGGGTTCAATACCGCGATGTAGGGCCGGACGGAACCGTTTATGGGGGTCCTATGTATTATTTAACTAAGGGATTAAAGGAAAAAGGCTTTGCGACCCTGGGTAAAATTGCCGCTGTGGTTTTTGCTGTTTTCTGTATTGGTGGCTCCTTTGGGGGTGGAAATGCAGCACAGTCTAACCAAGCAACTATTGTATTGAAAGAATTATTGGGGCTTGAGAGTACAGCAGCTGGTTTTATCATAGGAATTGTGATTGCGGCATTTGTCGGTATAATAATTATAGGTGGAATTAAGCGTATTGCCTCTGTGACCGAAAAAGTGGTGCCTTTCATGGCGGTTTTCTACATTTTGGCGTGTTTGTATATCATTTTCAGCAATTTTGGTTTGTTGGATGATGCTATTGCGCTTATTGTAAAAGAAGCTTTCAATCCTACCGCATTTGGTGTGGGAAGCTTAATAGGTGTTTTATTAGTTGGGTTTAAAAGAGCTGCTTTCTCTAATGAAGCAGGGGCGGGATCTGCCTCTATTGCACACTCTGCAGTGCGAACTAAATATTCTGCCAGTGAAGGATTAGTAGCCTTGTTGGAGCCTTTTATAGATACAGTGGTAATCTGTACCATGACAGCATTAGTAATTGTAATCTTCAATTTTGGTGGTTTCTTTGAATATGGAGGAGATGGTACCGGAGCCGTATTTATTGATGGGGTTGCCTATCAAGGTGCCGGAATTACCTCTATTGCTTTTGCTGAATATATTCCGTTTTCAAAAATATTTTTAACAGTAGCTGTTGTTTTGTTTGCCGTATCTACCATGATATCTTGGTCTTATTATGGCTTACAATCTTGGAAATTCCTTTTCGGAAGAGGCAAAAGAGCCGATTTAATTTATAAGTTGTTATTCTTATCTTTTGTTGTAATTGGTGCTGCAGCCAGTATGCAATCTATTTGGGATTTCTCTGATGCTATGATTTTTGCTATGGTATTCCCCAATATGATAGGATTGTATTTCCTATTCCCGGTAGTGAAAAAACAATTGAATCGCTACTTGGATGCCATAAAATTGAAAAGAGACGCTATTAACAATTAATTTTTTGTACCTTTATAAGGTTATAATTCCCCAGTTCATCTGTTTATGATGAACGTATGTTTAAAAAATTTTTAAAATCCCACTTTCGCTTCAGTAGTAGTGAGCAAAGTGGGATTTTATTTTTAGCAGTCATTATCGTTGTGTTGCTTTATTTGAATTATTTCTCCGGTAATTCTTCCGAGACTTCGTTTCAAATAAATACTCCCGAACTACTTAAAATACAACAGGAAATAGATTCTCTTCGAGTTTCTGAAATAGAACGTAAGAAACCAAAAATATACCCGTTTAACCCCAACTTTATTACCGACTTTAAAGCCTACACTTTAGGAATGACTCCGAAAGAATTTGATAGGCTTAAGGCTTATCGAGAAGAAGGAAAATGGATTAATTCGGTTACCGATTTCCAGAAAGTTACCGGTGTAAATCAAAAATGGATAGATTCCATAAGTCCTTATTTCAAGTTTCCGGAATGGGTTACCAATCCTACTAAAAAAGCAAATGTTTACACTAAAAAAGAACCTTCCTATTCCGAAAAAATAGATTTAAACAAAGCCACCCAAGAACAGTTGCAAGAAGTTAGTGGAATAGGTGAAGTTTTGGGTGCCCGTATTATCCATTATCGTGAAAAATTGGGAGGTTTTACAGCCGATGTGCAACTCTATTTTGTGTTTGGGCTAAATGCAGAAGTGACCCGCAAGGCACTTCAAAAGTTTACAGTAAAAACCCCAAAAGAAATTCGCAAAATGAATATTAATGAAGTTTCGGTTTCCGATATTGCCACCCTTCCGGGAATTTCTTTTGAACAAGGAAAAGCAATTTGGGAATTTGTTCGTGTGCGCAATGGAATTGAAAATTTGGAAGAATTATCAAAAATTGAAGGAATTACCGCTCATAAGTTACAGCTAATTACCCTATATTTGTTTGCTGAATAAGTTCCCAAAAGGCTTCGGGAAACAAAGAATGTAAAGCAGTAGTATTTATGAACGATCACTTTTTTACCGAAGAGCATCAGTATTTCAGAAAAACTTTTCGTGATTTCCTTCAAAAAGAAGTAGCACCTTATATAGAAACTTGGGAAAAAACAGGAACCATAGACCGTTTTATTTGGGGAAAAATGGGGGAGATGGGTTATTTCGGGATTTCCTATCCCGAAAAGTATGGCGGGTTGGCTCTTGACTACTTCTATATGGTTATTTTTTTGGAAGAAATGCAACGCGTTAACAGCGGCGGTTTTGCTGCAGCAATGTGGGCGCATACCTATTTGGCTATGACACACCTTAACAAAGAAGGAAATGACGCCCAAAAGCAAAAATATCTTACCCCCAGTATTACCGGAGAAAAAATAGGGTGTCTGTGTATTACAGAACCTTTTGGAGGCAGTGATGTAAGCGGTATGCGTACTACAGCGGTAAAAAACGGCGAATATTATAGTATAAACGGATCCAAAACCTTTATTACCAACGGGGTATATAGTGACTATTTGGTGGTTGCAGCAAAAACAAAACCCGAATTAGGAAACAAAGGCATCAGTATTTTTGTGATCGATAGAAACACTCCCGGAGTTTCGGCAACCAAGTTGGATAAGTTAGGATGGCGCGCCAGTGATACCGGAGAGATTGCCCTTGATAATGTAAAAATTCCTCTTGAAAACTTGCTGGGGGAAGAAAATCAAGGCTTTGCCTACATTATGCAGCATTTTGCATTGGAACGACTGGTGATGGGTATTAATGCTCACGCCCGAAGTGAATGGGCCTTAGAATATGCCATTCAGTATATGAAAGAACGAACCGCCTTTGGACAACCTATTTCAAAATTTCAAGCCTTACGGCACACCTTGGCAAATTTAAGTACAGAGGTTGAAGTTTCTAAAACCTTTAATTACAATGTAGCCAAAAGCTTAGGCGAAGGAAAATATGTAGTAAAAGAGGCAACCATGTCTAAGCTTTATGCTACCAAAGTAGCCGATGAGGTTGCTTACCAATGTTTGCAAATGCTGGGAGGCTATGGATATATGGAAGATTACCCTATGGCAAGATTATTGCGAGATAGCCGATTGGGTCCTATAGGTGGTGGAACGAGTGAGATATTACGCGAAATCATTGCTAAAATGATTATTGATGGAAAAACCTATAAGCCGGCAACTTAAATTGTTTTAAAAGTTTAAATTATCCAAGATGCGCAATTCTTTAAAGTATTTTTTTCTTTTAGTAATGAGTTTATGCTCTATGAGTGCCTTCGCACAAATTGAGGTAAAAAATAAGATATCCGATTTTTTAACTTTTCAACCCATTGAAAGTGCCAGTGTCTATGTACAAAATTCTACCATCGGGACGGTAAGTAACGTAGATGGGAAGTTTGTGTTATTGGTTCCTGTGGAACATAAAAATGATACTTTGGTTATTTCTTCTATTGGTTATAAAAGCTATAAGGCATTGGTGAGTGAGTTTGATAATTCCGAAGAAATTTTTCTGGAAGAAGACATTGCTTCACTTGACGAAGTTGTTATTGTTTCCGATCCAAGACCTACCGATGGCAACGGAATTGTGGTTCGCGCTATAGAACGATTGGAGCGAAATATGCCTAACCAACCCTACCTTCAGAAAGGATTTTTAAGACATCGCGAACGCAATAAAAAGGAGTACAAGTGGCTTATTGAAAGTGCCTTTACGTTATACGACTCCAGTTTTGCTTCGGGTTCACGAAAGAACCTGAAAATCAATATCGATGAAAACCGAAAAAGTTATGACCTGCGGGATGTAGATAGTTTGTTTGCCTATGCTTCTTACCTTAGATATAACGGTGGCGACAAAAAATTACGCTCGAGAAACCTTAGAAGAGATACTATTAAAACTTCTTCTTTGGTAAAAGCTATTAAATGGAATGACGGCAGGCTTACCGGAATCGATAATCTTTTTAAAGGACAGCTCAACATTATTAGAAACTCCAATACCAGAGACGCCTTGTTTGGGAAGGATATTTTGGAGAAGCATCAGTTCGTGTTGGATACTATTTTAGTTGATGATGGTCGAAAATTGTATAAAATTAAAATCACAAAGAGTACCAATTTTGTAGGTCTAAATACCGAAAATATTTACAACGAAGGGTTTGAGGCGCGAGGATGGATTTATATTTATTATGACAATTATTCTGTGAAAAAACTGGAATATGAATTGGTGGCAGCGTCTGATGTGCAGAAAAGAAGAAGCAAAAGTCTTTTCGATACCAATGTTAACCATAAGCTCACAATTACTTACAGGGAATTTAATGGAAAAATGTACCCCAGTTATGTGTATTATGAAACCCCAAAATTGGTAAATATTGGCGATCGCTCTTCCGATAGGGAAAAGAATGAAGAAGAACAGGGTATTGATAAAGATGAACAATATTATTATACCATACAGGAAATACTCTTTTCAGAAGTAATTGAGGATACTGAAGTTATTCAAAGCGAATTGAAAAAGAAATGGTCTTCCGATATTTTTGCCATACGCCCTTATAATGAATCATTCTGGAAAAACTACAATGTGCTGCTGGAAAGTGAAGAAGAAGGAAAACTCATTAGAGATTTAAGTAAAAAGGCTTCTTTGTTTAAGGAGTAAATAGTTGAAAATAAATTTGTTAGTTCTTTTTTTTTTTTTTAGATTTATAATAGTCATTTAAACTTTAAAAATCATGAAAAAATTAGCACTCAAAAGCATTATGCTTTTATCATTGGTAATGGGAGTATCATCGTGCGTTAATGATGATGTAAAAAATGAAACTACTGAATTAAATCTAAGTAGAGAAATCCCTGTTGAAATTCTAGACACTTCAAATTTGTTTCAACCTGTTGAGTTGGAAGGAAACTTTGATTATTGGTTAACAAAGAATAACGATCTGGTCTTTTACACACAAACATCAACCCATTTGAATATTTTTGCAATTCAAGGAGTACCCTTGAGAAAGTTGCCTAACAGCTCTATT
>JAGQZA010000092.1 GCA_020435805.1 Flavobacteriaceae bacterium | reverse complement strand
CATCATGTTCTCCAACGCATCTTGAACTAAGCGTTCGCTTTCGGTATCCAGTGCCGAAGTTGCCTCATCGAGAATCATAATAGGAGGATTCTTTAAAACGGCTCTGGCAATGCTAAGGCGTTGTTTTTGCCCTCCGCTTAATTTGTTTCCGCTATCCCCAATATTGGTGTTAATTCCGTTGGGTAATTTTTCAACAAATTCCCAAGCATTGGCAATTTTTAAAGCCTCAATAATCTCTTCATCGGTAGCTTGTTTATTGGCAACTTGCAAATTTCCTTTAACAGTGTCATTAAACAAAATAGAATCTTGTGTTACCAACCCCATTAAGCCTCTCAAGGAAGCTAGTTTTAAATCTTGGATGTTATTCCCATCAATGTGGATAGATCCTTTGTTGACATCATAAAACCGAGTTAGTAAATTGGCGATAGTACTTTTTCCACTTCCGCTTTGTCCCACCAATGCCACAGAATGTCCTTTGGGAACCTTTAATGAAAAATCTTGTAACACCCATTCTTCTTCATATTTAAAGGAAATATTATCAATGGATATTTCTGAAGTAAACGTTTCTTTTTCAATAGCCGTAGGACTGTCTTTTATAGTAGATTCGGTTTCTAAAATCTCTAAAACCCGCTCTGCAGCAGCATTTCCTTTTTTTATGCTGTAACTTGCTTTGCTTATTGATTTTGCAGGATCTAGAATTTGATAGGCTAACAACATATACACCAAAAATATTTCGGTATCTAAAGTTCCTTCAATTAAAACCATTCGCCCTCCGTACCATAAAATAATGGCAATAACAGTGATTCCCAAAACTTCACTTACCGGTACTGCTAAATTTTGTCGGTTAAGTAATGAATTTGAAAATTTGAAAAGCCGCTTGGTCGAATCCTTAAATTTTCCATCAAATATAGGTTCGGCATTAAATCCTTTAATAATTTTAAGTCCGCCCAGCGTTTCTTCTAAAATAGATAAAAAAGAACCTTGCTCTTTTTGTACTCTGTCCGATTTACTTTTTAAGCTTTTTCCCACTCTGGTAATAAGATAGCCAGAAATAGGAATGAAAATAAATACAAAAACGGTAAGTTGAGGGCTTATAAAAATCATGGTCACCAAAGCAAATAGAATAGTAAGCGGTTCTTTGATGAACATTTCTAAAATGGAGAGAAACGAACTTTGAATTTCATTTACGTCGCTGGTAATGCGCGCCATGGTATCTCCTTTTTGTTTTTCAGAAAAAAAGGAAATAGGAAGTGTAAGGGTTTTGTTATATAAATCGTTTCTAATGTCTTTTATCACACCATTCCGAAGAAAGGTGATAAAGTACATCGATAAGTACCCAAAAATATTTTTAATTAAAAAGGTGCCAATCACTAAAATAATCATAAACAATAAGGCATCGTGGACACCTTCATTAGCTTTTTGAGTGACAAAATAGTTGAGATAATTTTCAACATAATTACCAATATTTTTTAGACCTGTAAACTCCGGTTTTATATTGAGTTGCTCTGTTTTATTAAAAAGCACGCGAAGCATGGGAAACAATGACAACATGGCCAAGGTTCCAAACAAAGCATAAAAAATATTGCAGATAATGTTTAATATTCCATACTTTTTGTAAGGAAGAGCGTAACGAATAATTTTTTTAAAATAGTTCATTAAATTATATTCAAATCTTGTATGATGGTATCTATTTTTGGCTGAAGCTCCTCTTGAGTATCTCCATTTACACTAATGTAAAATTTAATTTTAGGTTCTGTACCACTGGGTCTTACCGCAATTTTACTTCCGTCTTCGGTATAGAAAATAAGCACATTTGATTTAGGGATGTGGATTGATTTTGTGGAATTTTTCAACCTGTCTTTTGAAATACTGGTTTTATAATCTTCAATAATTGAAACCTTACTTCCCGCAATCACAGAGGGAGGGTTATTGCGATACGTTTTTAATATCTCCTGAATTTCCTCGGCACCACTTTTCCCTTTTTTAACCATAGAAATTAGTTTTTCCTGATAGTATCCAAATTCTTTGTAAATGGTTTGAAGATACTCATAAACACTACTTCCTTTTTGTTTCATTTGGGCTGCAATTTCACAAATAAGTAGGGTAGCGGTTACCGCGTCTTTATCACGAACAAAATCACCTACCATATACCCAAAACTTTCTTCTCCGCCACCAATTAGCTGTAAGTCCGGGTGGTCTTTAATCATTTTTGCAATCCATTTAAAACCGGTAAGTCCTTCCATATACCTAACGCCATAGGCTTCCGCAATTTTCTGAATCATGGGCGTGGAAACAATGGTACTACCAACAAATTGCTTTCCATTTAATTTCCCTGCTTTTTTCCATTGCTCCAGTAGAAAATGCGTTTTAATAATCATGGCTTGGTTGCCATTTAATAACACCATTTCGCCTTCATTATTTCGAACGGCGATTCCCAGTCGGTCACAATCGGGGTCGGTACCTATCACTATATCGGCTTGTTCGGCTTCAGCTTGCGTTAAAGCCATTTCCAGTGCTTCGGGTTCTTCGGGATTGGGAGAAACTACCGTGGGAAAGTCGCCATTGGGTTCGGCTTGTTCTTTTACAATGGAAAATTGAGTATATCCTGCTTTTTCCAAAACCTTCGGAATCATCGTAATAGAAGTTCCGTGAAGGGAAGTAAATACAATTTTAAGAGCATCTTTAGCCTCTTTTGAAGTATTAAAACTTCCATTATTTACCGAAGCCTCTGCAAACGGAACATCTACTTGTTCATCCGTTATATGAATAAGGATCCCTTCAGCCGTAAACTTTATATCTGAATAGTGGAGCGCATTAATTTCAGCTATAATTTCCTCATCCTGCGGCGGAACCAATTGACCACCATCTTGCCAATATACTTTATAGCCGTTATATTCCGGCGGATTGTGGGAAGCTGTTAACACAATTCCGCAGTGACAATTAAGATAGCGCACAGCAAAGGAAAGCTCTGGGGTAGGCCGAAGATCTGAAAATAAATAAACCTCAATACCATTTGCCGAAAACACATTGGCCACTACTTTTGCCAAATCTTTGCTATTGTGTCTGCAATCGTAGGCAATGGCTACTTTTATCTTTTCTGAAGGAAAACACTTTTTTAAATAATTAGAGAGTCCCTGTGTGTTTTTGCCTAGGGTGTATTTGTTAATCCTATTGTCACCTACACCCATAATGCCCCGCATTCCACCTGTGCCAAACTCAAGATTCTTATAAAAACTATCTTCTAAGGTTTCAGAATCATATGCAATTAGTTCTTTTATACTATGCTGGGTTTCCGCATCAAAAATAGGGGTAAGCCACGTATTGGCTTTTTCTAAAATCACGGGATCTATATATCTCATTTGCTGAAAAATTCAAGATAAGAATGTGCAAAAATAACGATAAATACGGTTATTCTTTTAAGTTTAGCACTTCTTTAATATGGTAATGCACAGCTCCTTTTTTATTCCGAAGGATTAATTCGCCAAGAAAACCTGCTACAAAAAATTGACTACCCAAAATCATAGCTGTAAGGGCAAGATAAAATTGAGGCCTTTCGGTAAGGAGCCTTCCTGTTGTGTTTATAAAAAGTTTGTCGATTCCCAAATAGAGGGCAAAACAGAAACCAACCAAAAGCATTATGGCGCCCCAGGCACCAAAAAAATGCATGGGTCTTTTCCCGAATTTGGATAAAAACCAAATGGTAATTAAATCCAAAAAACCTCGAATAAAACGTTCCATGCCAAATTTAGTGTCTCCATATTTTCTGGCTTGGTGTAAAACTACTTTTTCACTAATGTTGCTAAAACCCTCATTTTTAGCTAAAACGGGTATATAGCGGTGCATTTCACCGGTAACTTCAATAGTCTTTACCACTTCTTTTTTGTAGGCTTTTAATCCGCAATTAAAATCATGAAGCTTTACTCCTGAAGTCTTCCGGGCAGCAAAATTGAAAAGTTTTGAAGGCAAGTTCTTTCCTAAAACAGGATCGTATCGTTTCTTTTTCCATCCCGAAACCAAATCGTACCCTTCCTTGGTAATCATTTGATATAACTGTGGAATTTCCTCCGGATTATCCTGCAAATCGGCATCCATAGTGATTACCACATCTCCTTGAGCACGGGCAAAACCGGCATGAAGGGCTTGCGACTTTCCGAAGTTCTTTAAAAACCGAATTCCTTTAACGTTGTTATCTTTTTGCTGGAGGGAATTGATAACCTCCCACGAATTGTCTGTGCTGCCATCGTCTATAAAAAGGATTTCATACGAAAAACCATTAGATTGCATCACAGTTGCAATCCAATGGTGCAATTCGGTAAGGGATTCGGCTTCATTAAGAAGCGGAATGACGATGGATAGGTTCATTTTAATGATTAGGCTTTTCTCTCTTAAATATTAGTCCAGATATTAATGAATATATAAAACCGAAAAATGCACTCATTATAATCCAAAATGCGCCTCCTAAAAATGGATTAGAAAATTTTTTCATTATGCTTAGGGCCATATCTGCTTGTTCCTCAGTCATATTTGGATTTTCTTCAAACATTTTTTCACGCGCAACATCAATCATTCTTTCTGCAAAATCAGGTTCTATAAATGTTACGAAGATTATATTATAAACAAAGTAGACTAATCCACTAATTACGGCACTTGTAATACCTACCTTTAACGCTTGTCCAAGAGAAATATATCCTCCATTTTTGTTTCTGTAGGAGTAAACAAAATAGCCAATAAGAAAAGGATAAATTAAATAATAAATATACATTGGCCATTGTACTCCTTCTTCAAACATGCCCATGATGTACATTAAAACAACAATGATGATTAAAATTAATCCTAATATTATTCCATTTGGGAAAGAAAATTTTAAAGTTGGGTAATTATTGTCCATAATTTTTAGTTTTTTTAGTTTTCCTGTTGGTAAACAAATGTACTAAATTGTTACATTATAATTTTCTACAAAAAATTATCTAAATTATTGCGAATTTCTAATTAATGATTAAATTTGCACTCTCAAAAATTAGAGAGGATTAAATACAATTAGTGATGAGAAAAGGAATTCACCCAGAAAATTACAGATTAGTAGCATTTAAAGATATGTCTAATGAAGACGTGTTTTTAACTAAATCTACCGCAGATACCAAAGAAACCATTGAAGTTGACGGTGTTGAGTATCCCTTGGTAAAATTGGAAATTTCAAGAACGTCGCATCCTTTTTATACCGGTAAGCACAAATTGGTGGATACTGCAGGACGTATTGATAAGTTCAAGAATAAGTATTCTAAATTCAGTAAATAACAAACCTTTTTTATATATAAATGCCTTCGAGAAATCGAAGGCATTTTTGTTTTTGCCCCTTGCCAAAATTCAGTTACCTTTAACCATTCACCTTATAGCAATTAAATGAATTATATTCTCTTCGACGGAAGTGTTCGCAACCAGCTATTACCCTTCACTTTTACCAGACCGGTGGCCGATATTCGTGTGGGTATTTTAACCCTTCGCGAAAAGTGGGAATTACTTTTGGGGTCAACCACAACTACGGTTACCGAAGATTATCTTTCCGAAAAGTGGCCGTTGGTAGAGCTGGAAAAAAATATATTGATTAACGCCAGTTTTATTCCTTCGGAAAACTTGGTAAATATCATTAAAAATCTTTCTGAAAACCAAGCGGTTTTTTATCATGATGAGCCTCTTGCTTTCTTTTCAGAAGAAGATCAAGAAGTAGATTTTAACAAGTATGAAGTAATACAATATTCGTACGAAGATATCCTTCGCATAGAACATACTTGGGATATTTTCAGTAAAAATCACGAAGCCATTGCTCGTGACTACGCAATGCTTACAAGAGGAAGAACATCGCAACCTATTCCGGAGACTACCGTTGCTTTTTATCCCGAAAATATTTTTATTGAAGAGGGAGCAGAACTTCCTTTATGTTCTTTAAATGCCAAAGAGGGACCAATTTATATTGGTAAAAATACCGAAATTATGGAAGGTGCTATGATTCGTGGTCCCTTTGCCCTTTGCGAAGGTGCTACCATTAAAATGGCAGCAAAGATTTATACAGGGGTAACGGTGGGGCCTCATTGTAAAGTAGGTGGCGAAGTGAGTAATAGTGTGTTATTTGGGTATTCTAACAAAGGGCATGATGGATTTTTGGGAAATTCGGTGTTAGGGGAGTGGTGTAATTTGGGAGCGGATACCAATACTTCCAATCTAAAAAATAATTATGAACCCGTGCGGCTTTGGGATTACGAAACCGAAAGTTTTGCCCGTACAGGACTGCAGTTTTGTGGCCTCATGATGGGCGACCATAGTAAGTGTGGCATCAACACCATGTTTAACACGGGTACGGTGGTAGGCGTAAGTGCCAACATTTTTGGGAGTGGTTTCCCACGTAATTTTATCCCCAGTTTTAGTTGGGGAGGTGCGGGGGGAATGACCACCTATAAAACCAATAAAGCATTTGAAACCGCCAAAATAGTCATGTCTCGTCGGCATATAGAATTTACCGAAGAAGATGCCAAAATCCTCACCCATGTATTTGAAGAAAGTGCTAAGTGGCGGAGGGATTAAAACTCGGAAGAGTTCAACAAGTCAAAATTATAGGTATTCCAAAAAATCAAAAACCCAATAATAAGTAAAAGTGTAATGACAAAAGTGATAAAAAGCATCATCCTATGCCTTTTTCGATCTTTCTTTAATTGTTGAAACATTCGTTTTTGAAAAGCAGCAAACTCGTGACTTTTCATCTCGGTATGGTCAGAAAATTCATCTGTAATACCTGTTGAAATGCTTCTTTTTTTATCGAAAGCAGTTTCTCTTTTCCGAATTAGTAATTTATGTCCTAAGGTAACACCTACTGTTTTATATTTCATAAGATAGACATAAAAGTTTCTAAATACGTCTATAAAAGCCTGTAATTGTTACAATTATTGCGCTTTTCGCACCCGTTTCAAAAACAAAAAATTCTGTGGGTTAATTCCCAGTCCACTTACATTTTTATGCACAAACCGTATAGCTTTATCATAAAATAAAGGCACTACCGGCGCATCTTCTATAATAAGCGAATCCATTTTTGTGTAGAGCAGTTTTCTTTCTTCAATAGCATTCATGGTAAGTGCTTTTTGGTATAAGCTATCAAAAACTGCATTTTTATAATGCATATAGTTGGGGCCATGAGGTACAAAATTAGGACTGTAAAACAAGGAAAGGTAATTTTCTGCATCGGGATAATCGGCCACCCAACTGGCACGAAAAATATCCAGCTCCCCACTACTTTTCATTTGGCGTAAGGTTGAGGGCGGCATGACATCAATAGTGACACGGATTCCTATTTTTTCCAGTTCCCGCTGGATGTATTCGCAAATATCGAGATACTGACTATTAGTACCAATGACAATCTCTGGATTGGCATTGCCTGTTTCCTGTTGGTATTGTTCCACCAATTGTTTTGCTAATTCCGGTTGATAGGTATAACCTTCAATTTCATCAAAACCCGGTAATCCTTTGGGGATAAAGCCATGTTCGGCCGGAATACCCATTCCATTGCGAAGGTAGGTTATCATTTTTTTTCGGTCAAAGCCATAATTAATAGCTTTTCGAAGTGTTTTTGATTGTATTTCAGAAAGGTTAGAGTCCAGATAAAAACCCAAATATTCGGTATTTAAAAAAGGAGAGGTTACCAGATTTACTGTAGCCTCGTACTTGGGCTGCAATTTACCTGTAGTGGTGAGGATTTCGTCTTTATACGAATTGTCCAAACCCGAAACAAAATCGATATTGCCTTGTGCAAATTGTAAAAATTCACTTTGTTTATCGGGTAAAAAAGTGATGGCAACGGCTTCCAAATAAGGAAGTTGGTTCCCGCTTTCATCTTTTTCAAAATACATTGGGTTTTTCCGAAAAACCAACTTGACATTTTCTTCCCACAGTTTAAACTGAAAGGGACCTGTCCCCACAGGATTTCTTCGGAATTCATTTCCATAAAATTCCACTGCTTCTTTGGGAACTACCGAAAAATAACGCATTCCCAACATTCCTAAAAAAGCAGGAAAGGGCTCTTTCAGCATAATTTTAAACACCGAATCGTTTTCGGCTACAGCCAAATCAACGTAATTCATTACCCAACTTCCCGGTGAGGCTACTTGCGGGTCAATTAAACGATGGAAACTGTATTCAAAATCGGAGGGGGTGACCAATCGGGTGGAGTCTTTTCCGAAGACCTTATTTTTATGAAAATAAACATCCTTCCGAAGGGTAAAATAGAAGGTACAGGTACTATCCACCATCTCCCAACTTTTAGCAATGTCGGGCTGTATGTTAAGAGAATCGTCCAATTGTACCAGGCCATTAAACAACTGATTGGTAGGCCAAATATTCTGTGGATTTCTAGCAAAAGCCGGATCTAATGATGAAATGTTGCTATGCTCATTGTAACGAAAAACGAGGTAATCATTAGCTGTGTGGCTTGAATTTGAACAAGAATAAAATGAAATTAGTAGTAAAAACGTGTATAAACGGAAAGAATAGCTAGATGCTAGAAGTAGGAAGATGGATGTTTTCTTAGATTTCAAACCTTTAATTTTTTTCTGAACGCCACAATCATATTCATTAATTTGAAGCACTCTTGATACCTTTCAGAGAATTCTTTTTCTGTAATATAGTCTCTATTTTTTGCTTTGTAAAGACAAGTAACAACCTCAGCTAATGATCGGATTGCATATCCTAAAAACTTTCGATATTCCTTGTTGGATTGTAAAATGGAACCTTCTGCAATATTTAGCGCAATGGAATCTGAAGCCCTTCTTATTTGAGAAGATAAATTATATAGTTCCTCTTTTGGAAAAGTTTTTGTCATTAAGTGACTGGTTTCTCCCAAAACCATTGCAATTTCCCAAATAGTTAGTTTTTCAAACTTAAAACCTTCCATATTTTTTTGCTAATTATGTTTTAGACTCTATAACATCCCACATCCCACATCAAACATATTCCATATCTTTGTTCCCCGTTGCTAAAATACAAGAATGAACGCTACAAAAAAAGCAGCATTTTATACTTTGGGCTGTAAACTGAATTTCAGTGAAACTTCTACCATTGCACGAAGTTTTTCTGAAGAGGGTTTTGACCGTGTGGACTTTTCTGAAAAGGCCGATGTATATGTCATTAATACCTGCAGCGTTACCGAAAATGCCAACAAGCGGTTTAAAACCATTGTAAAGCAAGCGTTGAAAGTTAACCCGGAAGCCTTTATTGTAGCGGTAGGCTGTTACGCTCAATTGAAACCTCAGGAATTAGCAGATGTACATGGCGTAGATTTGGTGTTGGGCGCTACCGAAAAATTTAAAGTAACCAGCTACATTAACGATTTATTGAGTCAGCCCGAGCGTGTCACTTCGAGCGCAGTCGAGAAGCGAGGGGTCGCATCTATACATTCTTGCGAAATTGATGAAGCCGATTTTTATGTGGGTTCGTATTCTATTGGCGATAGAACACGGGCCTTTTTAAAAGTACAAGACGGTTGCGATTATAAATGTACCTATTGTACC
>JAGQZA010000091.1 GCA_020435805.1 Flavobacteriaceae bacterium | reverse complement strand
AACATTGTGGTCATTAACACCTGCGGATTTATTGCCAATGCCAAGGAAGAAAGTGTGAACACCATTTTAGAATTTGTTCAAAAAAAAGAAGAGGGATTGGTGGACAAAGTATTTGTAACAGGGTGCCTTTCTGAAAGATATAAACCCGATTTGCAAAAAGAAATCCCTAATGTGGACGAGTATTTTGGCACTACCGAATTACCCGGATTACTGAAAGCCCTTGGGGCCGATTACAAACACGAACTCATAGGTGAGCGATTGACCACGACACCAAAAAACTATGCATACTTAAAAATTGCCGAAGGCTGCGACCGCCCATGTTCGTTTTGTGCCATCCCCATTATGCGGGGAAAACATAGAAGCACACCTATTGAAGATTTGGTTGTTGAAGCTGAGAAATTAGCTGCCAATGGTGTAAAAGAGTTGATTCTCATCGCACAGGATTTAACCTATTACGGTCTCGATCTCTACAAAAAAAGAGAACTTGCCAGGCTCCTAAAGGAGTTGGTAAAAGTGGAAGGAATTGAATGGATTCGGTTACATTATGCTTTTCCTACCGGTTTCCCGATGGAAGTGTTGGATGTGATGCGTACCGAACCTAAAATTTGCAATTATATTGATATTCCGTTGCAACATATTTCAGATCCTATCTTGAAATCCATGCGGCGTGGTACTACAAAAGAAAAGACTACCCAACTTTTGAAGGATTTTCGAGATGCTGTTCCCGGAATGGCCATTCGAACTACCTTAATTGTAGGGTATCCCGGAGAAACGGAAGATGATTTTCAAACCTTAAAAGAATGGGTGCAGGACATGCGCTTTGAGCGTTTGGGCTGCTTTACCTATTCCCACGAAGAAAATACGCACGCCTATAACCTCGAAGATAATGTTCCTGAAGAAGTAAAGATGGAACGCGCCAATGAAATTATGAATATTCAGTCGCAAATTTCATGGGAACTCAATCAAGAAAAAATAGGCAAGGAGTTCAGAGTTCTTATCGATAGGAAAGAAGGGGGCTATTATGTGGGTAGAACCGAATTTGATAGCCCCGATGTAGATAACGAAGTATTAATTAATGCCGAAGAGGGTTATTTACGAACGGGTGAATTTTTCAACGTAACTATTACCGATGCCTCCGATTTCGATTTATATGGAAAAGTCATTAAATAAATTTTGGTCACCTCGAGTGCAGTCGAGAGGTTTTTTTGTAGTAGTAGGTGTACTGCTAGTCTTAGGTTGCAAACAACCTTCAAAAAAGACTGTTACAGAAAATCCAATTTCAACTTCACAAGTAACTTCATTAGAAAACCCTAGTTTGGAAAATAGCTCATTGCCAAGGTTATTTAGCAATGGAGCGGAATTGTTCCTGTCTTGGGTTACGCAAAAAGACTCCCTTTCAGTTTTAAATTATTCAAAATATAGTGGTGGGGTTTGGACTCCAACAGAAGAAATCATCTCCGGGACCGACTGGTTTGTGAATTGGGCCGATTTCCCTCAAATTGCTGAAAACAATGGGATCATTTTAACCAGCTTTTTGCAAAAATCTGCCAGCGGGACCTACACTTACGATGTGAAATTGAATTTGTATAACAATTCCACCAAAACCTGGAAAAAGAACTTTGTTTTACATAACGATGGTACCCAAAGCGAACACGGCTTTGTTTCAATAAAACCCTACGTTGGCAATTCATTTTTTGTGACGTGGCTGGATGGCAGAAATACGGTTGGAGGGCACGAAAACCACGCAGAACATGGTTCTGGGGCGATGAATTTACGCGGCGCTATTGTGTTTGAAGATGGAACCATAGACTACGATAAAATACTGGACGATCGAGTTTGTGATTGCTGTAATACAGCCGCTGCCATAGGGGCAAATGATGAGCTAATAGTAGTTTACAGAGATAGAAGCGAGGATGAAATTAGAGATATTGCAATGAAACGTTGGACAAGGGACAGTAATTGGGTGGCTCCAAAAATAATAGGTAATGACCATTGGAAAATTGAGGGTTGCCCGGTAAATGGCCCTGCTGTGGATACTTTTGAAGATGGTGTTGTGGTTGCATGGTTTACCGGTGTAAATGAAGAGGGTAGCGTAAATGTCGCCTTTTCTGGAACATATGAGAACCCAATTCGAGTAGATGCTGGCAATGCAACAGGAAGGGTGGATGTAGTAATGCTTTCTGGAACGGAAGCCGCAGTATTATGGATGGAACCAAAAGGAGAAGAGGAAGTCATTCAATTGGTAAAGGTTTCTTCAAACGGGACAAAAGGAACACCTATAACCATTTCCAAAACAAGTAGAGAACGTGCTAGCGGATTTCCTCAATTGGAGAAAGTGGGCGATATGCTTTTTGTAGCTTGGACGGTTACTTCAGAGACCAATTCCAAAATTAAAATGGCCTCCGTATCTTTGGAGCATCTGTAAATTTTTATTCTGAAATCCAAATTACTCATCATTGGTCATACCTTGCCTGAGCCCAAAACCACGGCGGCAGGTAACCGGATGATGCAGTTGATTTCCCTTTTTCAAGAGGCGAATTATGAAATTACTTTTGCCACAACCGCTTCAGAAACTAAGTATTCGGAAGATTTAACTGCTATTGAAATTTCAGTAATCCCTATTCTTTTAAACGATGCTTCTTTTGATGTTTTTATTTCAGAATTAAAACCAACCGTAGTTCTTTTTGATAGATTCATTACCGAAGAACAATTTGGTTGGCGTATCGCTGAAAACTGTCCCGATGCCCTTACCATTTTGGATACCGAAGACTTACATTTTTTACGAAAAGCCAGAGAAGAAGCTTTTAAAAAAAATACATGTTACCTCGAGTGCAGTCGAGAGGTCTTGCCAATTTTTTCCGAAATAGCAAAACGGGAATTGGCGAGCATCTTACGATGCGATTTGTCTTTAATCATTTCAAAAGCTGAAATGCAATTGCTAACCGAAACTTTTAAAATACCAGAAGGGCTGCTGTATTATCTTCCTTTTTTGGTAAGCGAATTTTCAAAACAAAGCCCTTCTTTTGAAATGCGAAAGCACTTTATCTCGATAGGGAATTTTCAACATGCGCCCAATACCGATGCGGTAGTTTTTTTGAAAAATGACATCTGGCCGCTCATCAAAAAACAAATTCCCGACGCGCAATTGCATATTTACGGAGCGTATGTTCCAAAACATATTTCCGAAATGCACAACGAAAAGGAAGGATTTCTTATCAAAGGTTGGGCTGAAGATGTGCGTACCGTGATGCAACAAGCCAGAGTATGCTTGGCACCCTTACGTTTTGGTGCCGGACTGAAAGGAAAACTGTTGGATGCCGCTTTATACGGAACGCCTTCAGTAACTACCAAAATAGGAGGGGAAGGGATGTTTTCTATCGCTGAAATCGTTGAAAATTCTTCAGCATTCGTAGAGACTGCCGTTTCACTATACAAGGATGAAGAACTTTGGAAAAGACAACAAAAAAAGGCTTTTGGCGTAGTGGAACAAGAGTTTTTAAGGAGTTGTTTTTCCTATAAATTCCTTCAAACCATTGAGCAATTACAACGAGAGTTACCACAACATCGAGAAGCACATTTTATAGGGCAAATCCTTCAGCATCAATCTATGCAGGCCACGAAGTTTATGAGCAAATGGATTGAGGAAAAAAACAAATAATTTACTTGCTCACATACGGTTTAGCCAAATCGGTTTCAGCCGCGATGTAGCCAAAGGAAGCCCAATCATTTCCTTTTATAATTTCTGAAAAAATTTCTTGTGCTTTTTGAGGGTTTCCATGATACCAAAACCAATTGCCTAAAGCATACTTTAATGCTGTATTGGAAGCATTTTCTTCTTGTGGAAAAGGATAGATTTCTTCTAAAGGAATTTCCCCTTTGTAAAACAAACAAGCCTGATAATAGGTAGTATTTTCAATAACATACATATCGGGTTTAATATTCCGCAGGTAATTATCTCCGGCTTCTTTTCGTCCTAAACGGTTTTGAATCATATAAATCCAATGCGTTGCCGAAACTACATTGTCGGGACTGTTGGACGTGGATAAACAGGCTTTAAAGGCATCTAAGGCTTTTGGTAAATCACGTTGTAAATAATAGGCTAAGCCCAAGTGATAATAAATATTGCCATGAAGGGTGCTTACCGGAATATTTTGGGCATTGGGCATGCCGTCGGGCTCTACTTCGTTAGGCATGCTTTTTATAAGTTCGGCAGCTTTGGAAAGGTCTGCAATGGCGTTGTCAAACTCTCGAACGGTAATATATCGGTGTCCACGGTGGCGTAATAAATGGGGGTCGTTGGGGAATTTTTCTAAGCCATAGGTATAAATGGCAATGGCTTTACGGTAGTTTCCCAAATAGGCTTCAAAGCGACCGTACCAAATAAGGTTGTCTATACTATCTGGCTGTGCCTCAAAGGCTTTTTTCTTTTCCAGATATTGCGCAATTAATTTATCATTCGGTAATCCTGAAAACAAAGTATCCCCACTTTGTGTAATGGCTTGGTAGGGATGGTTCCAAGAATCGGGAATAGTAATTTCTTTGTTTTGGCAACTGAAAAGGCTAAGAACAAAAAAAAGGTAAAAAACATTCTTCATGGAAGTAAAGATAGATGATTAAAACAAATTTGTTTACTTTTACTATTATTCAGTCGATTTAAAGAGTATTAGAATTATTAGAAATAAATTATTGTGATAGATAGTGTCAAAAATAAAGTGAAATTAACTTATTACCTGTTATTATTAATTATACTAAATAGCTGTTCAAAAGATTCTGTTGGAACAGGTATTAAACCACCTAGTTTTCTCTATGGAACTTGGAGTTCAATTTATGAAGGTCCTGATGTAAGATATACTTTTACAAGAAACAATATTATAGAAGAAGATTTATTAGTTCCTCCTTATCGATTTATAACTACTAATTTCAAAAATGACTTCCCCTTAGATATTTTTAACATAGAGGAAGAATTTATTCCCCTAAATGAAGAATTGAATCAAGTTGAGGGGTATATTATTAAAATATCTAGAAAAGATGGCGGGGTAATAGATTCTATTCTTGGTAATACAATAGAATATAGAAAATTTTTGAATGTTAAACGATATCTTGGAGGTGAATTAAAGGAGACAATTTTATTAGATTTTCCGGGCTATAATGGAGATTTTCTTTACAAAGAATAACAAATTTCAAACCCAATTCTTCACCACTTCAAAACGCAATTCACTAAAATCCCCCACCACCTTGTCGGCCTGACTATAATCTTGGTCTTTGCTGTGTAAACTGTTATAGCCCACACAAAAGATACCGGCGGCTTTGGCAGCCAAAATCCCGTTGGTAGAGTCTTCAATGACCATACATTCATTTGGTGAACAGTCGGCAGCTTGGGTAGCTTTAATAAAAATTTCGGGATGGGGTTTGCTTTTTTTTAAATCGGCACCACTTAACTTGGCTTTAAAATAGCGATCCAAATCAAAACGGGTAAAAATTTGGTTAATGTTATCCATTGATGCTGAAGAGGCCAATACCAAAGCCAATCCATTGTGGTAGTAGTTCTCTATTAATTTTAACACTCCGGGGAGCAGTGTGAGGGAATTATCATTTTCAAATAATTGTTTAAAGTGCTTTCTTTTGCACGCTACTAAATCTTTAGGGGATTGTTTCATTGAAAAGTTTTCTACCAGGGTCTCACAAATCTCCAGAGTACTTTGTCCGGTAAAACTGGTGTACAAGGCTTCTGAAACATTCAGCCCCATTTCAGCAAACATCATAAAGTAGGCTTTTCGATGCAGGGGTTCAGTATCTACTATCACCCCGTCCATATCAAAAAGTACGGCTTTCAGCATTTAGTCTAAAATCCAAACATTGCTGTTTACCATAAACAGGCTATTTACAAAAAACAGCTTTCCGTTTTCCCAAAAAGACCGAAACAGGACATCATCTACCAAATATACCACACTGCCACTACCTATTTGTGTTTCTCCAAAGACCAATGAATTTTTAAGGCCTGCTTTGGCAGTATCTCCCGAAAATCCGGAAACACTCACAGCATCGCCTTCTATATAGCCAACATTGTATCCGTTTTCTAAAAATTGGTAGGAATCGTTCCCTAATTTTAGACTATAATATGTATCATCATAACCAAAGGCCATGGGGTGCGAAGTATCGAGTTTTACTTTGTAAATACTTCCGGTAATAAAATTAGTAACACTGGCACGCTCCCGCTGATCGTAAGGGGTTAAATTCCCTTTTGGAGTTTCGTCTTTGTCATCTTCAGTTTTGTTTTTCTTCAAATCGAAGCCGTCTTTATCTACAAAAGCTCCTAAGGCATTATCAAACGCAATTACTTTACCACCTTTTTGAATCCAAGATTTTAATTCGCCCAAAGTACTGTCATTAAGCAACCGTTGATACCAACCGCTGGGGAGTACTAAAATGTCGAATTTACTTAGCACATCGGCGTTGAAGTCATCTGTATCAATGGAGGTTACAGGATACTTGAGTTGTTGCTCCATAAAATGCCAAAGGGCACCATAGCTTAGGGAAGAAACTCCCTTGCCTTTAAGCATGGCGATTCGGTTTTTATTGATGATTTTCACATCGGTGGAGCCAAAATCGGTACCGTTATCACTAAAGCTGGTATTGGCAACGAAGAGGGTTCGTCCATGTTTATTGGCCACTTTAGTCACCGTTTCGGTAAAATTGGCAGTACTTCTGTTGTCACTTTTGGTAATGATTAAACTTCCTCTGTTGAATTTGTTTCCGTTAATACTTAATGGTTTTTCCGAAAAGCGAACTTTAATATCATTTTGAAGCAATTCGGCTAAAAATTGTGCATCGTTGAGACTATTCCATTCCACAATATAACCTGCTAAGCTAACGGCAGGGGCTACCTGATTGATCACTTTTGCGGTAGGGTTTGTTTCATTTGCTGAAACGAAACTAGTACTTGCGACACAGTCCAATCCGTAAGCATACGGAAGACTCCATGCAGTAATATCGTAGGTAAGTGGTTCGCTTAGTTTGGCATCTTGTTCTAAGAGGGCTTTTACCATTTTTCCTTTGGGCTGATGGGTGCTTACTACCAAGGCACCCGTTGCGTCCATGCTTCCTTTTTTTCCTTGGTAATTCAATCCGTTTACAGTACCCGAAGTGGCAAAACCATATTGTATTTCGTGTAAATCTAGTAATTGTGCAAGCGCATTAAGTTTGTCGGGATGCCCTTTCAGTATATAACTTTTATATTTTAAGTCGCTATTATTGAAGAAGTTTTTAAATTCTGCATTTAGTTTTTTGGCATTTTGTGAAGCTATTTCCACCGTAGAAAGCCCTGTTGTGGTATGGTGTGCCACACGATCTACTAAGGTAAGTTCACTCCCTTCGTCGGTGTAAATTCCTAATCCGGCGCGACCGTGTCCCGCCTGCTCATAGGTCATCCCAATAGCCCCTAAATAGGTTGGGTAGGTATCGCCGTAGCTGGGATATAATAAATCGAAAAACTGGCGCGTGAAAAACAACCACCCTTCTTTGTCAAAGTATTTGGCATGGTTTTTACCAATTTGGGTCTGGAAATCACGTTGCCAAGGAGTAATAATTTCGTGATAGGGCTCTGCTGCGGGAGCAAAGTAGTAAGGCTCGTTGATTCCCTGCTCGTGAAAATCTACGTGAACATGGGGCAACCACTGATTGTAAATTTTTAAGCGTTGTTGGCTTTCCACTTGAGTACACCATGCCCAATCTCGGTTGAGGTCAAAAAGGTAGTGGTTGGGCCTTCCTCCCGGCCAAGGTTCGTTGTGTTCATCAGCAATTTGAGAGGGGTTATAAGGCGTGGCTTTTACCTGATTGTACCAGTTGGCATACCGATCGCGCCCATCGGGGTTAATGCATGGATCGATAATGACCACGGTATTTTCCAGCCAAGCTTGTTTTTCGGTAATGAGTTTATAAAGCGTAACCATCGATGCCTCGGTGCTGGATGCTTCGTTTCCATGGACATTGTAGCTTAACCAAACAATGGCTATTTCGGGAGTGGCGTTTCCATTTAAAATTCCGGTTTGTTTCAGGTTATCGGTTCGTATTTGTTCTATATTGGCTAGGTTTTTTGGGGACGAAACAATGGCATAGGTAAGCGGCCTGCGCTCGTTGGTTTTTCCGTACGATTGATAGGTTACCATATTGCTATTGGCAGCAACATATTCAAAATAACGAACCACATCGGTATGCCGGGAAAATTCGGTGCCAATTTCATATCCCAAAAATTCGGAAGGAGATTTAATTTGCGATAAAAGATGGAAAGAAATAAGTAAAATAAAAAGGGAGATGTGTCTTTTCATGGATCGATTATAAATTGAATCGTAAAGGTAACTGAATTTTCATTTGTTTTTCAGTTTTTTTGTTTTCGCAAAACACAAGGCGTCTTACAAATCCCGTTTTATTTTTCTTGCAAAAAATGAAATATTGGCTACATTTACGAAGTGAAAAAAAGCCTTGCCATCCTACTTCTTTTTTTGTTTCTCTTTAAACTGGGTGGTTATTTATTGCTTCATAATTTTCAGCAAGCCCAAATCCGAAGGGAAATAAAAACAGCCATTAAACAGGGAGTCCCTGATAATGAACTTACACTTATTGAAGTATCCGGGAAAAATTCTGAATTGCTTACATGGAAAGACAAGCACGAGTTTTGGTACCAAGGAGCTCTTTATGATGTAGTGAAAATAGAAGAAACCTCAAAAGGAACTGTAAAATATCACTGTATCAACGATACCAAAGAAACATTGCTATTTGCAAATTTGGACGATTTGGTTAAAAAATCCATGGATGGAAAAAGCAAACAGCAACTATCTTGGCAGTTTAGTATTCCTTTTTTCTTTGAAAACGTAGAAGACTTGTTGCCCGGCAGCGACATTGAAATTCTGCAAAGGAAAGCCGAAATTTTTGGCTACCATTTTAGGTTGAGTACCCCTTACTTAACACTTGAAAGCCCTCCGCCGCAATTGAGCTAAACACTATTTTAAATTTATTTTGAAGGCATGATGCCTTTGGAAAATTGTTTCGTAATTCCCACTTAAATTTTTAAAAAATGAAATACCTAATACTTTTATGTATTGGGGTGTTTGGCAGTATTACTATGGCTGCGCAAACCCTCAAAGTATATGATAAAACCAACCTACAACCTATTACCAATGTCTCTATTGAGGCGGGTGAAAACTTAAAAGTTATTACCAACACCGAAGGAAAAGCAGATATTGCTGCTTTTAAAAATGCTTCGGAAATTTGGTTTATCCACCCCGATTATACCGTAAAAATGTATAGTTACGAGACGCTTGCTTCTATGAATTTTCAAATCGGTTTGTCTGAAAATTCATTTGTTTTAGACGAAGTTATTGTTTCTGCTAACCGTTTTCAGGAGTCTCAAAGAGACGTAGCGCAACCGGTTCAAGTGTTAAATGCAAAAAAACTATCCTTTTTAAACCAACAAACCTCTGCAGATGTACTTCAAAGTAGTGGAAATGTTTTTGTTCAAAAAAGCCAAATGGGTGGCGGAAGCCCCGTACTGCGTGGTTTTGAAACCAACAAAGTATTAATGGTGGTTGACGGCGTACGTATGAATAATGCGATTTATCGAGGGGGACACCTTCAAAATGTGATTACATTGGACAATAGTATGTTAGACCGTTTGGAGGTTGTTTTCGGCCCCGGATCGGTGGTGTATGGAAGTGATGCCTTGGGAGGAGTCATGCACTTTTACAGTAAAAATCCATCGTTGTCCTATACCGATTCACTA
>JAGQZA010000090.1 GCA_020435805.1 Flavobacteriaceae bacterium | reverse complement strand
AATCGCCTATTCGTTTAATATGTTGCTGAATCTTCTCCAATAAACCGGCATGATCCAGCAAATAACTCACTACTTCATGGCGTTGCGTAATTTTATCCTTATTCTTTAACGGAAGTGCCATCCAACGTTTCAGCAAACGCCCTCCCATGGGAGAAATGGTTTTGTCTATAACATCCAATAATGTCACAGCATTTGCTGAATTTCCATGATACAATTCTAAATTTCGAATGGTAAAGCGATCCATCCAAACATATTCTTCTTCGGCTATTCTGGAAATTCTAGTAATATGCTTTAAGCGATTGTGCTGTGTTTCGCCCAAATAATGAAGTATGGCACCCGACGCAATGATTCCGGCCGGGACATGCTCAATTCCAAAGCCTTTTAAACTGTGCGTTTCAAAATGCTTGTTGAGTGTTTCGTTGGCATAATCCTTCTGAAAGATCCAATCCTCTAAATGAAATACATGAAAATCACTTCCAAAATTTTCGGTAAAAAATTTTCGTTTTTGTTTGCTGAAAAGTACTTCGGAAGGGTTAAAATTTTGAAGCAATTTATCAATATATTCTACCGTTCCTTGCGAAGTTAAAAATTCGCCCGTGGAGACATCCAAAAAAGAAACTCCTATTAAATCTCCCTCAAAATGTAATGCCGCTAAAAAATTGTTTGAAGTACTTTGAAGAATGTCATCGTTTAAAGCGACACCGGGCGTAACTAATTCGGTCACACCTCTCTTTACAATAGTTTTGGTTTGTTTAGGATCTTCCAGCTGATCACAAATAGCCACACGGCATCCCGCCATGACCAACTTGGGCAAATAGGTGTTGACCGAGTGATGCGGAAAACCGGCCAACTCGGTCATGTCTCCCCCATTATTTCGTGCAGTAAGCGTAATGTTCAAAATTTTGGCTGCACGAACGGCATCTTCTCCAAAAGTTTCATAAAAATCGCCTACCCTAAACAACAACAAAGCATCCGGATATTTTGCCTTGATGGTATTGTATTGTTGCATTAAGGGAGTGACTTTTTTTGCCATGCGGTTTCAAAAGGATTGAGAATAGCTAAAATACTTATTTATCAAGTTTGTTGTATCAATTGAAGCCTTTAGTTATGGAAAGTTTTTCACAAAATTTCTTTTCGTAATGTTTTACCTTTGTCCTTTCTTTACCTATGAAACACCGTAAATTAAAAAATAGTGAACTGGATCGAATTTCTACGGAAGCATTTCAGCAAACTGAAAAATCTCCTATCATAATTATTCTGGATAACATTAGGAGCTTAAACAACATTGGCTCGGTTTTTAGAACCGCCGATGCTTTTTTAATAGAAAAGGTATATCTCTGCGGAATTACGGCAACGCCACCTCATAAAGACATTACCAAAACGGCTTTAGGTGCCACCGAAAGTGTGGCTTGGGAATATGCCAAAAGCACGTTAGAGGTAGTTTCAACCCTTAAAACCAAGAACATCCAAATTATTGCCATTGAGCAGGCAGAAAATTCGGTGTCATTACTAGATTTTAAACCTCAAAAAAACACAAAATATGCCTTTATTTTTGGGAATGAAGTAAAAGGTGTGGCCCAAGATGTGGTAACTATTAGCGACGCGGTTGTGGAAATCCCCCAGTACGGTACCAAGCATTCTTTGAATATTTCGGTAAGTGTTGGGGTGGTTATTTGGGATGCTTTTGGCAAAATTAAAGCCGCTACCCAATAATTTCTTTTAACACCGATAAATAATCCTTTCGGTGCATGACAAAATCCCTATCTGAAACATCAATTAGTTTTACGTTTTGGGTATGCTGACTTTTAATAAAATCTAAATACCCTTCATTTATTTTTTTGAGATAAGCAGCCTCTATACTCTGTTCAAACTTTCTTCCCCGTTTTTTAATATTTTCCAATAATCGTTCGGTGGTTTGATACAAATACACGTATAAATCGGGCTTAGCCAATTCTTTATGCATCAAGTTGAAAAGTTTTCTATACAGGGTAAACTCTTCTTCAGTAAGGGTAATTTTGGCAAAAATCATACTTTTATAAACATCATAGTCTGCCACCACACAATCTTTAAATAAATCGTACTGGGTAATATCTTCCACCAATTGCTGATACCGGTCTGCCAAAAAGGACATCTCCAACGGAAAAGCATAGCGTTGAGGCTCTTCATAAAATTTGGGTAAAAAAGGATTCTCTTTAAAGCGTTCCAAGATGAGCTTGGCATTAAAATCTAAAGACATTTGTTGTGCTAAACTGGTTTTTCCGGCACCAATATTACCCTCTATAGCAATATATTTATAGGCAGATAAACTATAATCATTCTTTGGGTTTTTCAGCCATTTGGAAAGTTTTGTAATGTCACTTTGGTCGGTGGTTTTTGCCAGCAACCACACTACATTTTTCTGAAGTTTGGGATGAATAATATGGTTATTTAGTTCTGCCAGCGGTTGTAACACAAATTTTCTATTTGGAAGTTCCGGATGAGGAATAACAAGATTTTCGGTTTCAATTTCTAAATCATCTACCAAAAGTATATCGATGTCTATAGTGCGAGAACTATACCCAGTTTCTTTGTTTCGTACCCTCCCTAATTGTTTTTCAATACGTAAGATTTTTTTCAAAATCTTAGTAGGGGTTAGGTCACTTTTCAGTAAAACCACACAATTATAAAAATCTTCTCCCACAAAGCCCAAAGCAGGTGTTTGATACACCGAAGAAATTTTATCGATGGCTCCTATTTCCTGAAAAAGTAAATCTATGGCCGTTTGAAGATTTTCAAACTTATTCCCCAGATTGCTCCCTAAGGAAAGATATATGTTTTGAAGTGGTTTAATAATATGCTACATTTACTATTAAAGCAAGGATTGTTTTGCCATAACGAAAATAAAGAACACACCTCAAAACCACATCACCAAATCCAAAAAAATTGAATACAAAGGATTCTCAATTTGCTTTCAAAATATATTTACTACTGGCTTCTTTGTTTATTTGCTCGCTGGTGGTCTCCAATTTAATTTTTCAGAAGTTCTTCTATTGGGACTTTTTTGGACTATATACTTTTGAAATTTCGGTGGGTATTTTACCCTACCCCATTACCTTTTTAATCACCGATATTATTAGCGAGGTTTATGGGAAGAAAAAAGCCAATCAAGTAGTGACGATGGGGATTTTTGCTTCTTTCTTCTCTTTATTGATTGTCTTTATTTCTAATGAAGTTCCTGCGACTGCTTGGAGTCCCGTAGATGATAGTTTGTTTTCGAAAGTCTTTGGCGCTACAGCTGTAGCTGTTTTTGCTTCCATGATGGCTTATTTACTGGCACAATTTATAGATATTCAAATATTCCATTTTTGGAAACGCATTACCAAAGGGAAACACCTTTGGCTTCGGAATAACTTCTCTACGTTTACCTCTCAATTTATAGACACCTTTACTGTACTGTTGCTATTGTGTAGTTTCGGAAAAATTGATTGGGCACTTTTTGGTGGATTGTTATTGAGCGGTTTTTTGTTTAAGGTACTAATTGCTGTTCTCGATACCCCCTTTTTATATCTTTCGGTGTATGTACTTCGCCGAAGATTTGGATTAAAAATGGGAGAAGAATTACCTTCAATGTACAACAGTAATACCTATGTATAGCCCTTCATTCCCCCGAATATTAAAAACGGTTTGGTCTTCAAACATGAGATATTGCCCTTTTACACCTTTTAAAACACCCGAATATTCTCTTGTTTTTTCGAGATTTAAACTTACCGGCTTTTCGGGATATTGAAGTACCGGAAAGTCCAGATGTGTTTCAATATTATTTTCAATAAAATATGGTTGGGCTTCTTCAGGAATAAAAGGTTTTAATTTTGTTCGCCACGCTACCAAATCTTCTTCTGTAATTTCATTTTTAAGCATCGTACGCCAGTTGGTTTTATCACTTACATGTTCTTTTAAAGCGACTTCGGTAATTCCTGCCAAATATCGATTGGGCACTTCGACTATTTCAATAGCTTCATGAGCCCCTTGGTCAATCCAACGTGTAGGCACTTGACTTTTACGGGTTACGCCTACCTTTACACTACTGCTGTTTGCCAAATACACTATATGTGGCTGAATCTGAACTTTTTTTTCATATTCCAAATCCCGATCTTCAATCCCCAAATGGGCTTTGCTTAACTCGGGGTGCATGACCCAATCTGATGCCTGAGGGACTTCAAAAAAACAACTTTTACAGAATCCTTGGCGGTAAATAGGTTTATCCAAACCACAATGGAGACATTGGTATTTTAAAAAAGAAAGAGTTACCGTTTTATTCAGTAACTGGTTTACATGTATGAAGTTATTTTGCAAGAGTAAGTAATACTGAATAGGGGACCCATTTTCAGTTTCCATTTTTGTTAGGGCTCCTTCAAACTTCATATAAAAAAATTACTATTTTTAGGACTTAAAGATAACGGAAAAAATGCCAATTTCCATAGTGAACTCCATTGCCTCTTGGTTTTTAAAAAAAAGGTATCACCAGATTGAACTTTTTTTAAAATACCCTCATGAAGTACAAGAAGAGTTGTTATTCAATTTGTTACAAAAAGCTAAGGGTACCGAAATTGGTAAAAAACACGATTTTGCTTCTATTAAAAACTACGATGAATTTGTACAACGAGTGCCCGTTTCTACCTACGAAGATCATGAACCCAATATTGAGCGAGCTAGAAATGGAGAAACCAATATTTTGTGGCCCACACCCATAAAATGGTTTGCAAAATCCAGTGGTACTACCAATGCCAAGAGTAAATTTATTCCCGTAAGCCAAGATTCTTTAGAAGATTGTCACTATGCTGCCAGTAAAGATCTACTTTGTATTTATTTCAATAACAACCCAGACTCCCAGCTTTTTGTAGGCAAAAGTTTACGCCTGGGAGGAAGCAAAGAATTGTACAAAGAAAAAGGGACGGCTTTTGGAGACCTCTCGGCTATTTTAATAGATAATATGCCTTTTTGGGCCGAATTTAGTAGTACTCCCAGTAATGAGGTGTCGCTTATGGGAAATTGGGAAACCAAAATGCAGGCTATTGTAGATGAAACTATTAGGGAAAAAGTAACCAGCCTCGCAGGAGTTCCCTCTTGGATGTTAGTATTGTTGAATAATGTGCTCCAAACCACAGGGAAAAAAGATCTGTTTGAAATTTGGCCCAGCCTTGAAGTGTATTTTCATGGGGGTGTAAGTTTTGAGCCCTATGCAGATCAATACAAAAAAATACTTCCTAAAGACGATTTTAGATATTATGAAATTTATAATGCTTCGGAAGGATTTTTTGCCATTCAGGACCAAAATCATAGTAAAGAATTATTATTAATGCTGGACTACGGTATTTTTTATGAGTTTATCCCCATGGATGCCTACGGTACCCCTGAAGAAAAAGTAATTGCATTGCACCAAGTAGAATTAGGTAAAAATTATGCCATTGTTATTAGTACCAATGCTGGATTGTGGCGTTATAAGGTAGGTGATACTGTTCGATTTACGTCAATACATCCCTACCGAATAAAAGTAACCGGACGTACCAAGCACCATATTAATGTTTTTGGGGAAGAATTAATTATTGAAAACGCAGAAATAGCACTAAAAAAATCGGCTCAACTAACCCAATGTGAAATTGTTGATTTCACGGCAGGCCCCATTTTTATGAAAGGGAAAGAGAAAGGAGCCCATGAGTGGATTATAGAATTTAAAACCCAACCTTCAGATTTTAATAAGTTTCGTCAATGTCTCGATGAATCCCTCAAGGAAGTAAATAGTGACTACGAAGCCAAGCGCTACAACAATATAACACTGAATGCCCCTAAAATTAACATTGCCCGCGAAAACCTTTTTTACGATTGGCTAAAAGAGAAAGATAAACTGGGGGGACAGCATAAAATTCCAAGATTATCGAATTCCAGAGAGTTTATAGACGAGCTCTTAAAATTAAATCGATAAAAGGCAGATTTTATCTTTAAAATGAAATCATAACTTTCTGAACAATTGAAAGTTACCTTCAATATGCTTTTTAACGAGTATTTCAATCGGTTCAACTAAAAGTTTTGGTAGTACTTTTCTTACGTAATACATTTGAAGTATCAAATTACAGTTGGGACTGAAATGAGAACAATAATTATTATACTATTAGTAGTATGTACTGTTAACTTTACATCCTGTGCTACCACAGATTCTGTGACAAAAAATTCTTCGGAAGTGGCTGGATATACGTTAAAGAATAAAAAAGAACTACTACAGCAAAAAGTGCTTAATACCAAATCAAAAACAGTAATAGCACAACCCTAAACTTAATTTTAAGAAAGTTAATACCCTCGAAAAAATAAAAGACCCTCGAAATATCGAGGGTCTTTGTTATTTATCATGCCTTAAGAAACCGCTTTCAACTTTTTAATCGTAGCCTTACTCAACTTCTCCTCCACATACTCTTTAGTGACGTGCAATTTTTTATCGTTAGTACCGGGAAGTTCAAACATGGCATCAGTTAATGCCGCTTCGCATAAAGAGCGTAACCCTCTTGCCCCTAATTTATATTCAATAGCTTGATCTACAATAAAATCTAAGGCTTCTTCAGTAATTACAAATTCTATCTCATCCATTTCAAACAGTTTTTTGTACTGTTTAATAATGGCATTTTTGGGTTCGGTTAAAATGGCGCGAAGGGTTCCTTTATCGAGAGGATTCATATAGGCCAATACAGGTAAACGACCAATAATTTCGGGAATTAAACCAAATTCTTTTAAATCCTTCGGAATAATATAGCGCAACAAATTATCACGCTCCAGCACTTCCTCTTTTTTTGAGGCACTAAACCCTACCGCCTGCATATTTAAACGTTTTGAAATATGACGCTCTATTCCATCAAAAGCACCTCCGGCAATAAAGAGAATATTTTCGGTATTTACTTCTATAAATTTTTGATCGGGATGTTTTCTTCCTCCCTTAGGCGGTACATTAACCACCGTACCTTCCAATAATTTCAGTAACGCTTGTTGTACTCCTTCGCCGCTTACATCGCGCGTAATGGAGGGATTATCACTTTTGCGGGCAATTTTGTCAATTTCATCAATAAAAACAATCCCATTTTGTGCTTTTTCAAGGTTGTAATCGGCAGCTTGTAATAATCTCGTTAAAATACTTTCTACATCTTCGCCTACATAGCCTGCTTCGGTTAACACTGTAGCATCAACAATTGCCAAAGGCACATTCAACATTCGGGCAATGGTTTTTGCCATAAGGGTTTTTCCGGTTCCGGTTTCACCTACTATAATAATATTGCTTTTCTGGATTTCAATATCGTCATCGGTAATGGTTTGCAGTAAACGCTTGTAATGATTATAAACTGCAACAGACATCACTTTCTTGGTATATTCCTGCCCAATAATATAATCGTCCAAAAACTCTTTTATAGCCTTTGGTTTTTTTAGCATCATATCTTTGGAAAGTGCTGCATTTTCAGAATGTAAGGCTTCTTCAATGACAATGCCGTGTGCTTGCTCGATACATCGATCGCAAATATGTGCATCCAGACCTGCAATAAGCAAGTTAGTTTCGGCCTTTTTTCGGCCACAGAAGGAACATTCTAATTCTTCTTTCGCCATAATTTTTATTTTGTTCTGGAAAGGATTTCATCTATCATCCCGTATTCCAAAGCCTTGTCTGCCTTCATCCAATAATCACGATCACTATCTTCATAGACTTTTTCGAAGGATTGACCGGAGTGATTAGCAATGATTTCATACAATTCATTTTTTAAGGTCAATATCTCCTTAGCGGTAATTTCAATATCACTGGCCTGTCCTTGTGCGCCTCCCATGGGTTGGTGAATCATCACACGAGAATGGGTTAGTCCGCTTCGCTTTCCTTTTTCGCCAGCACACAAAAGTACTGCCGCCATGGAAGCTGCCATCCCGGTACAAATAGTAGCCACATCGGGCTTAATGAATTGCATGGTATCATAAATTCCCAATCCGGCATAGACCCCACCTCCCGGAGAGTTGATGTAAATTTGTATGTCTTTGGAAGCATCTACACTTTCCAAAAACAGTAACTGCGCTTGTACAATATTGGCTACTTGGTCGTTAATCCCTGTGCCAAGAAATATAATACGATCCATCATCAATCTTGAAAAAACATCAAAAATGGCAATGTTAAGCTGGCGTTCTTCTATAATATTGGGGGTAAGGCCCACGGGATACATACTGCTTACAATTTTATCGTAATAGGTGCTGCTTATCCCTTGATCTTTAATAGCAAACTCTTTAAATTCTTTTCCGTAGTTCATAAAAAATAATTCGTGTTTTTTTCAAATAAAAAAGCGTTGAACTTACTCGATTCAACGCCCTAAATATACCTATTTTTTTACTGAATTAAGCGTAAGCCTCTTTAATGAATTCCTCATAGGTGACTTCCTTGGTTTTCAATTTTGCATTTTCCTTAAAGAATTGTAGTAATTTGTTGGTATTCAACTGTTCTGTTAAACGTTTTACTTCGTCTTCATTACTCATAATTCTTGCTGTGATACTCTCAACCTCTTCTTGAGTGGGGTTCATTTGCCCAAATTGCATCATTTGAGCCTTGATCATGTCGTTAGCAAAGGTCTTTAACTCATCAAAAGTAATTTGCAACGCTTTATTCTCTTCACGAAGTTTCCCTTCAATAAGTTGGTAACGCAATCCTTTTTCACTTCTTTCGTATTCGGCTTTTGCTTCTTCTACAGTAAGCTTAGATTCTCCGGTAGATTTAATCCAACGGGTTAGAAAGTCTGAAGGCAAATCGAATTTTGTATTTTCAATTAAAGTTTCTACTACATCATTCAACAATTTTTGATCTCCTTGTTGTGCAAATTGCCGTTCGGCATCTTCCTTAATTTTTGCTTTCAATTCTTTTTCTGAAGTGACCACCTCTTTACCAAACAATTTGTCAAACAATTCTTGGTTCAACTCTGCCATTTCGCGAGTGTTTACCTCTTCAATGGTGAAAACAACTTCAATATCCAACCCGTGGGCATCATCGTGGGAAACCCCCAAATGTTTTTGGTTGTCGTGATCGTCTTTAAAAAGGTCTTTTGTTTTTAGGGTAATCACATCGCCCACTTTGGCACCCAATAAGGTACTCAATTGTTTTTTCCCTTTAATAATCTCGGTAGAGAAGGTGGTTTTTTTGTTGATTTCTTTTTCTTCGGAAGTAAAGGTTCCGGTTATTTCGTCTTCTTTAGCTACTTCGTTTTTGGAAATCAATTTTCCGTATTGTTTACGAATGGTTTTTACCTGATTGTCAATCATTTTAGTATCGGCAACAATCTTGTAATGAGTGGTTGCTTTTTTCTGAAGATCTACTTTAAAATCTGGTGTTAAACCCAATTCAAATTCGAAGGAAAAGGTATCTGAATTCCAATCTATTTCAGCTTCGTTTTTAGGAAGTGGGTTTCCAAGAATATCCAGTTTTTCTTCTGTTAAATAGGTATTCAGCTGTTCTTGAAGCAACTTGTTCACTTCTTCAACCAGTACTGCTTTTCCAAACTGCTTTTTTACCATCCCCATCGGGATATGCCCTTTTCTAAAGCCAGGGATATTGGCATTTTTGCGGTAATTGGTTAATACTTTTTCTACCTTGCCAGCATAATCTTCTTTTGAAACTTCTACCGTAAGCAGTGCATGTAAGCTATCTATGTCTTTTTTTGTGATATTCATGGGAGTCCCTTAAAAATTGGGTGCAAAAATAATGCTTTTGTTACAACCTAACAAGCAAACAGCTACGGTATTTTGGGAGTTTATTTATCCTTTTCTAGAAGTGAAAATAAAATAGACTGTAAAAGGGATAATAGCATACTAAATCCTAAGGCCCACCAAAAGTTTCGCACTG
>JAGQZA010000008.1 GCA_020435805.1 Flavobacteriaceae bacterium | reverse complement strand
GATGGACTCTGTTTCAGTAGCAACAACCTTTAAGGAAACCCTATCCAAAAAAGGGATTATCTTCTGCTCTATTTCAGAAGCCATTCAAAAACATCCGGAACTTGTTAAAAAATACATAGGGACTGTAGTACCCCAATAAGATAATTATTATGCTGCGCTCAACAGTGCTGTTTTTAGTGATGGTTCCTTCTGCTATATTCCGAAGGGGGTAAAATGCCCTATGGAACTTTCTACGTATTTCAGAATCAATCAAGCAGGAACAGGACAGTTTGAGCGTACACTCGTGATTGCCGATGAAGGCAGCTATGTAAGTTATCTGGAAGGCTGTACAGCCCCCAGCCGTGATGAAAACCAATTGCACGCTGCTGTGGTAGAATTAATTGCGCTGGACAATGCCGAGATAAAATACTCCACCGTTCAAAATTGGTTTCCGGGAGATAAAAATGGTAAAGGTGGTGTTTTCAACTTTGTAACCAAAAGAGGCCTTTGCGAAAAAAATGCAAAAATCTCTTGGACCCAAGTAGAGACCGGAAGCGCAGTTACCTGGAAATACCCAAGCTGTGTGTTAAAAGGCGACAACTCCATAGGCGAATTTTATTCTATAGCAGTCACAAATAATTTTCAGCAAGCAGATACAGGCACCAAAATGATTCATTTGGGAAAAAATACCAAAAGCACCATCATTTCTAAAGGAATTTCAGCCGGAAAATCGCAAAATAGCTACCGCGGACTGGTAAAAATAAGTCCAAGAGCAGATAATGCCCGTAACTTTTCACAATGCGATTCCCTACTCATGGGCAATCATTGTGGGGCACATACTTTTCCGTATATAGAAGCCAACAATAAAACCGCTCAAATTGAGCATGAGGCAACCACCAGTAAAATTGGTGAAGACCAAATATTTTATTGCAATCAACGAGGCATCGATACCGAAAAAGCCATCGCTTTAATAGTGAATGGTTTTAGTAAAGAAGTGTTAAATAAGCTTCCTATGGAGTTTGCTGTGGAAGCTCAAAAATTATTAGAAATTAGTTTAGAAGGTTCCGTAGGATAAAAAAATGAAAAAATGAAAAAAATAGTACTTATCATGTCCCTTTTGCTGGCAATTAGCCTGCAATCTTGTAAAAATTCTGAAGCTGAAACCGAATCTGAGGCTACAGAAAACCAAGAAAATTCGCCAAAATTAATGGAGAGTAGTTCATACACTACCTTTAATGGAGAATATTTCTATTCGGAAGAGGCTATCGTTTTAAAAGGCGCACATTTTATCTATGCGGTTACCAGAGACGAGCTGGCAAAAGAGTTGGGAGATAGAATAGCCCCTATTAAAAAGGACGATTACGATTTGGTTCCCGTGGTGGTAAAAGGGGTGGTTGAAAAAAATCCGGCCTTTGAAAGAGGTGAAAAAGTATGGGAAGAGATTATCACTATCAAAGAAATTGTTTCGGTGAGTAATTCGCCGGCAGAAGTTGATGTAACTATTGAAGAAAAGAAGAGCTAAGTATGCTGAAGATTAAAAATTTACACGCAAGTGTAGAAGACAAAGATATATTAAAGGGTATTAACCTTACCATAAACTCTGGAGAGGTTCATGCTATTATGGGGCCCAATGGTTCCGGGAAAAGTACTTTTGCCTCTGTTATTGCAGGAAAAGACGAATTTGAAGTAACCTCGGGAGAGATTCTCTTAAACGGAAAAGATATTAAAGACCTGGATCCGGAGGAAAGAGCCCATAAAGGGGTGTTTCTTTCATTTCAATATCCTGTAGAAATTCCAGGGGTTTCGGTCACTAATTTCATTAAAACAGCCATCAACGAAACCCGAAAGTCCAAAGGCCTTGAAGATATGCCGGCTGCCGAAATGCTTAAAAAAATAAAAGAAAAAGCAGACTTACTGGAAATTGACCGTAAATTTTTATCCCGTTCGTTGAACGAAGGTTTCTCGGGAGGTGAAAAAAAACGGAACGAAATTTTCCAAATGGCGATGATGGAGCCTAAATTGGCTATTTTGGATGAAACCGATTCGGGATTGGATATCGATGCGCTTAAAATTGTAGCGAACGGAGTTAATAAATTGAGAAGTTCAGAAAATGCCGTCATTGTTATTACTCATTACCAACGACTGTTGGATTATATTGTACCGGATTATGTACATGTATTACTTGATGGAAAAATTGTGAAATCCGGCACCAAAGAATTAGCTTACAAACTAGAAGAAAAAGGATACGATTGGATTAAAGAAGAGGTGAAAGCATAACCTATGAGTTTAAAAGAAAAACTAATATCCTCCTACTTGGCTTTTGAAGATTATTTGGAAGATGATTCCCCTATTCACGATCTTCGCAATAAAGCTATAAAAACGTTTGAAGATTCTGGTTTTCCCACCAAAAAAGAAGAAAGCTGGAAATACACTTCGCTAAATGCATTATTGAAAGAAGACTTTAGTGTATTCTCCAAAAAGGAAGCTGCCGTTGAGTTTAAAGATGTAAAGAAGTATTTTTTACACGACATTGATACCTATAAAATTGTTTTTGTAGATGGTTTATACAGTTCCTTCCTTTCATCAACTACCCACGATGGAATGGATATTTGTTTGTTGTCTGCTGCGTTAAGTAAAGATAAGTATAAGCCAATTATTGAGACCTATTTTAACAAAGCTGCTAAGGAAGAAAGCCTTACCTCATTGAATACTGCTTTTGCGAAAGAGGGTGCTTATATTTACATTCCTAAACACAAAGAAGTTGAAAAACCCATTGAGATTATCAACTTTTATACGGGTTCGGAAGCAGCCTTGATGCTACAACCCCGCAATTTGATTATTGTGGCCGAAAATGCGCACATTCAAATTATCGAACGCCATCAAAGCCTTTCAGAAAATGCCGTACTTACCAATTCGGTAACTGAAATTTTTGCTGAAAAAAGGGCTTTTGTAGATTATTACAAAATTCAAAATGATTTGTCTTCGGCATCTCTTATCGATTCAACGTACATAAAGCAAGAACGTGAGAGTGTTTGTAGTGTACATACATTTTCCTTTGGAGGAAAACTAACCCGAAACAACCTCAACTTTTATCAATACGGAGAGCATTGTAATTCTATCCTAAAAGGGGTTACCATTATTGAAGAAAAACAGCACGTGGACCATAACACCCTAGTGCACCACATTGCTCCCAATTGTGAAAGTCATCAAGACTATAAAGGAATTTTTGACGATAGTGCAACGGGTGTTTTCAACGGAAAAATTTTGGTGGAAAGAGAAGCACAAAAGCTGGATGCTTTTCAGCAAAACAACAATATACTTATTAGTGATAAAGCAACCATTAACTCCAAACCCCAACTGGAAATTTTTGCAGACGATGTAAAATGTTCACACGGTTGTACCATTGGCCAGCTTGACAATGAAGCCATGTTTTACCTGCGCTCTCGTGGCATTGGCGAAAAAGAGGCTCGGGCACTGTTAATGTATGCGTTTGCCAATAATGTATTGGAAAGTGTGAAAATTCCTGAATTAAAACAGCGAATCAATAAGCTTATTGCGCGAAAAATTGGAGTAAGTTTAGGATTCGACGTTTAATACCGCTTCCATAAAAAAATATTGTGAGTTTCGATGTTCAAAAAATACGCGAAGATTTTCCTATCCTTAAAAGGAGTGTAAACGGATATCCTTTGGTGTATTTGGACAATGCGGCAACTTCTCAAAAACCACAGGAGGTGATAGATTGTATTGTGGCATATTATTCCACCTACAATGCCAATATTCACCGAGGCGTGCACACCTTGTCTCAAGAGGCGACTGAAGCTTATGAAGAAGCTCGAAAAAAAATTCAGAAACACTTCCACATCCAATACCCCGAAGAAGTCATTTTTACCTCCGGGACCACCCACGGAATTAATTTAGTTGCTAACGGATTTTCCTCTTTGCTGAATGAAGGAGATGAAATCCTCGTTTCAGCTATGGAGCATCATTCAAATATAGTTCCCTGGCAAATGTTATGTGAAAGAACCGGAGCAATTCTGAAAGTTATCCCAATGAATGAAAAAGGGGAACTGGTGATGGAGGTTTTTGAAAATTTACTTACTGAAAAAACACAGTTGGTTTTTGTAAACCATGTCTCAAATGCTTTGGGAACCATCAATCCCATTGAGGAAATCATTCAAAAATCGCACAAAGTGGGTGCAGCTGTGTTAATAGATGGAGCGCAATCCTGTGCGCACATAAAACCCAATTTGCAGACTCTGGATGCTGATTTTTATGTTGCCTCTGCCCATAAAATGTGTGGCCCAACCGGGGTGGGAATGCTCTACGGAAAGAAAGAATGGCTGGAAAAATTACCGCCTTATCAAGGAGGTGGCGAAATGATAAAAGAGGTTACCTTTGAAAAAACAACCTATGCAGGGTTACCCCATAAATTTGAAGCAGGAACGCCCAATATTGCCGGAGGTATTGCTTTTGGCGCAGCCATTGACTATTTACACAAAATTGGTTTTGAAGCAATTGCAAATTATGAGAATGAATTGTTGGAGTACGCCACTTCAGAATTATTAAAGATTAAAGGGCTAAAAATATATGGAACTTCAAAAAAGAAAACTTCGGTTATTTCTTTTAATCTTGAAGGTATTCATCCCTTCGACATTGGCACTATTGTTGACAAACTAGGTATTGCTGTGCGAACGGGTCATCATTGCGCTCAACCCATCATGGATTTTTATAAAATCCCCGGAACAGTTCGTGCTTCATTCTCCTTTTACAATACCAAAGAAGAGGTAGATAGACTGGTAAAAGCAGTTCAAAAAGCACAAATGATGCTTAGTTAACAGATTTTTAAACCTTATTAAAAGGGAATTATAGTATCTTAGAATATCCTTAAACCATCAACACATGAAAAATATCATCGTATTAATAGTAACCTTCTTTTTTATCACAAGTTGTGATGAAACAAAAAAAGTAATCGACGTGGCAGGCAATGTACAACTCTCCGGAAAATATAATGTAACCGAGTTGGGAACAACTACTTCTTTTGAAAAAGTCCCATATATCAGCTTTTTTGCACTAGATAAAACCATTAAAGGAAACACCGGATGCAATTCTTTCTTTGGAAATTATGCTTTGGATTTATACGCCCTCACTTTTAGTGATATTGCCAGCACCGAGATGGCTTGCGACCAGCCCATTATGGATGTGGAAAATGCTTTTGTAGCTGCACTAAACAATACTGGTTCTTATGAAATTCAAAATGGAGTGTTAACTTTATTCTCCAAAACCGACAGAAGTATCCTCTTAAAAGCTACCAAAGAAACCAATCCAAATTAAATGACCATTGCGACCCTACAGGAGGAATTGATTGAGGAATTTTCCCTTTTCGATGATTGGCTAGACAAATACGAACACATCATCGAGCTTGGGAAATCACTTCCACTTATTGAAGATACCTTAAAAACTGATGATAAACTCATTAAAGGGTGTCAAAGCAAAGTCTGGCTCCACGCCGAAATGAAAGAAGGTAACATCATTTTTACAGCAGATAGCGATGCTATTATAACCAAAGGGATTATTGCGGTTTTGATTCGGGTATTTTCAAATCAAACCCCGGAAGAAATTATCCAAGCGGATACCTCTTTTATAGATGAAATTGGCTTAAAAGAACACCTGTCACCTACCCGTGCCAATGGATTGGTCTCTATGATTAAACAAATGAAATTATATGCCGTGGCTTTTCAAGCCCAAAAAACAACTTAAACAATGAGCACTACCGAAATAGATACTACCGAACTGGGAGAAAAAATTGTAAAAGTGCTTAAAACTATTTACGATCCGGAAATCCCCGTTGACATTTACGAACTTGGATTAATATACGATGTCTTTGTGAATGAAGACCAAGAAGTAAAAATCTTAATGACCCTTACTACGCCCAATTGCCCTGTTGCAGAGACCTTACCCCTTGAGGTGGAAGAAAAGGTAAAAAGCATCAAGATGGTAAAAGATGCTGAAGTTGAAATTACTTTCGATCCCCCTTGGAGCCAAGATTTAATGAGCGAAGAAGCAAAACTAGAATTAGGAATGCTTTAATGGAAGGAGAAATTGTTAATAGAGTTGCAAATAGTGCACTGGTTACTTTCGATTTGGAAGATTTTTATCCCGAAGGAAGGCGTATGGCTTTGGACATTGCCCCATGGCTTTATGAAGAGGTAATTTTACGCGAAAAAGAATTCCGAAACCATGTAAAATCCATTCCACTTTCAGAATACCAGGATGCTTATGTAGCGCTTAATTGTTCTACCGAAGCGATTATTCCGGGTTGGGCCTATATGCTGGTTTCGCTTCAATTATCTGGCGTAGCAAAAAAAGTAGTGGTTGGGAGTTTAGAGCAATTGGAGACCCTGCTTTTTTCAGAAATTATTTCCACCATGGACCTTTCAGAATACAAAAATAAGCCCGTCATTATTAAAGGGTGTGCACACAAACCTATTCCTGAAAATGCCTTTGTCCTGTTAGCCCAAAAACTTCAGCCTGTAGCCAAAAGTATTATGTATGGTGAAGCCTGCTCCTCGGTGCCGCTTTTCAAAAATTAACGCTTCTGTTTTTTAACACCCTTTTTTCGAAAAGTTTAAAGGAAATAGTACTTTTGCCGAAAATTTTAAAATCCTTAAAAATGAAAAAACACTTAGTTTTTATTTTATTACTTACCATCGGAAATTTTGTTTTTGCTCAGGATGATTCAACCACAGAGGAAGGGCCTAAAGACGGATGGACCAAGGCGGGAAATGCTTCTTTACTTTTTAGCCAGGCAGCTTTCAATGCCGAATGGACCGGTGGAGGAACCAATAACTATGCAGCAAACCTTAATTTATCTTATGTGGCCAATTACAAAAGTGGCGACTGGAGTTGGGATAACCGTTTGTTGGTTGACTATGGTATTAGCAAAACGAAAGACCAAGAATTTACTCGTAAAACCAGCGACCGTTTTGAAATTAATTCCATCCTTGGAAAACAAATTCCGGAAAGCAACTGGTACTATTCTTATTTTTTGAATTTCAAAACACAAATGACCCCGGGGTATGTATATGATGTAGATACCAATGGAGATGAAATTAGAACCGAAACAACCAAAGCCTTCTCTCCGGCGTATGTACAGACCGGTCCCGGGATGCTTTGGAAAAAAAGCGATAATTTGTTTGTGAATATTTCTCCTGCAACCGCAAAGTTTATTTTTGTAAATGGAGATTTTACCAACGTGGGTAACGATCAAGCAACCATTGACGCCTTCAATGAGGCAGGAGGTTATTTTGGTGTGGAAGCAAATGACACTATGCGATTTGAGTTTGGAGCTTCGTTAAATGCGTATGCAAAAGTGATGCTAATGGATAATATTTCTTTTGAAAATATTTTAAACCTTTACAGTAACTACTTAGACAACCCACAAAATATAGATGTAGATTATACGGCAAACGTGGTAATGACTGTAAACAAATGGATTACCGCTAATGTTGCGTTCCAAGCCATTTATGATGACAATGCCGTAAAAGCTTTCCAAATTCGTGAAGCTTTAGGTATTGGAGTAACGTACGGTTTCTAAAAATAGTAGATTTTGAAATAAAAAAAGCCTGCCAAATAGCAGGCTTTTTTTATAACCCTTCTTCGTAAATTTCGGGATACAGAAAATTATTATAGGGAAAACGTGTTACGTGAATCTCTCTTACTTTTTCATATACTGTTTTCCGGAATTCCTCCAGATTATCTTTATTCAACGCCGAAATAAACAAAGCGTCGCCATTGGTCTTAGCCATCCAGGTTTCTTTCCACTCCTCCAACGTATAGTGTGCTTTTGTTTTTTGAGTGACCAAATCGTCATTATCAATTTCTTCAGCTTGATAGGCATCAATTTTATTGAAAACCATCAAGGTAGGTTTATCGGCACTGTGAATTTCATCCAATATGTTATTCACCGAAGCAATGTGATCTTCAAAAGAACTGTGTGAAATATCAACCACATGCAGGAGCAAATCGGCCTCTCTTACTTCATCGAGTGTGCCTTTAAAAGATTCTACTAACTGCGTAGGTAGCTTTCTGATAAATCCTACAGTATCACTCAACAAAAAAGGCAGATTGCCTATGACTACTTTTCGTACCGTAGTATCCAGTGTAGCAAACAATTTGTTTTCGGCAAACACTTCGCTTTTGCTAATCACATTCATTAGTGTAGATTTGCCCACGTTGGTATAACCTACCAATGCGACCCGTACCAATGCTCCTCTATTCCCTCGTTGCACCGCCATTTGTTTGTCTATGGTTTGCATTTTCTTTTTAAGAAGTGCAATTCGGTCTCTAACAATCCGTCGGTCGGTTTCAATTTCTGTCTCTCCGGGTCCTCGCATCCCAATTCCCCCTTTTTGTCGCTCTAAGTGGGTCCACATTCCTGTAAGTCGCGGTAACAAATATTCGTATTGGGCCAATTCCACCTGCGTTCTTGCATAACTGGTTTGGGCTCGTTGGGCAAAAATATCCAGAATAAGGTTAGTTCTATCAATAATCTTGCATTGCAAAATCTTTTCAATATTTTTCTGTTGCGCGGGAGAAAGCTCATCATCAAAAATAGCGGTGCCAATTTCATTTTCATCAACAAAAGCCTTTATCTCTTCAATTTTTCCGGTCCCTAAAAAGGTTTTAGAATTTGGCATATCCATCTTTTGGGTAAATCGTTTTACCACTTCTCCCCCGGCGGTATAGGCCAAAAATTCTAACTCATCAAGATATTCTTGGGCTTTTTCTTCGTCTTGCAATTTGGTAATAAGTCCTACTAAAATGACTTTTTCATATTCAATTTCCTTGTGTTCCAGCATAAATTTTCAATAATATGGCAAAAGTACAAACTGTTTGGAAGGGTTTTTCGTATTTTCCCTTCAAATTGAAAGGAATGTCTCAAAATTTTTCTGAAAAAACCAATTATTACACCATTGCCTTCTACAATTTGGAAAACTTATTCGACACCTTAAATGATGCACGAACTTTGGATGATGATTTTACAGAAGATGCTCCCAAAAATTGGAATGAAACCCGCTTTCAGAAAAAGATCTCCCATCTTGGAAAAGTGATTTCAAATATTAGCGTAGATAAATTTGGATTTCCACCTATTTTACTGGGTGTTGCCGAAGTGGAAAATAGTACGGTTTTAGATGCCTTAGTACAATCGAAACCGCTTCGGGATAAAGCATACGCCTATGTGCACTTTGACTCCCCGGACGAACGGGGTATAGATACGGCCTTGCTTTACCGAAAAAAATATGTTGAGATTCTTTCTAAAAAAACGCATACACTATTCGTAACCAATGAGCTAGGCGAAAGAGATTTTACTCGGGATATCCTTCATGTACACGTTAAGCTGGAAGAACAGCCCTTGCACATTTTAGTAAATCATTGGCCATCGAGAAGGCAAGGAACTGAAGAAACATCTCATAAACGTATCGCTGCTGCTTCAAAAAACCTCGAAATTATTGACGCCATTCTTTCAGAAGATGCTAACGCAAGAATCATTATTATGGGCGATTTTAATGACGACCCCCAAAGTGAGAGTATTCAAAAATTAACTTCAGAAAGTTTCTATAACCCCATGGAGGTGCTACTGTCTAATACACAGGGAAGCTTGAGTCATGAAGATACGTGGCATCTGTTTGACCAAATCATCATTTCGCATAATTTTTTACAAGGGAAGCCCAATCCGTTTCAATTTGAGAGTGCCCACATTTACAATCCGGAAAGTCTAAGAGAAAAAAAAGAAAAATACAAACACCTCCCCTTAAGGACTTATGTGGGTACAAAATACTTGGGAGGATTTAGCGATCATTTTCCCGTTTTTTCTATTTTTTCGATTTCATCTATCGATTTCAAAAAACCATTAAACGTGCATTTATAAACTTTGGTCTAAAAGTTAACAATTTGTTAAATATGTATAGGTTTTTCTGTATTTTTAACCTAAATAACAATCAATCTAAATTTCTGATGAATACAATGCTACCTTTGTGTTTTAAAACGGTTTCTAAAACCCAAAAAAAAGGTTTTATTATTGGCTGTTTTATGCTCCTTTTTAATCTCACCATTTCTGCACAAGGCCCTGGTTCTTTATTTGTGGATGCAGGCCCCGATATTACTACCGATTGCTCTACCGGCAGTGGGTGTGCAAATATCACGGCCACTTTTTTGGAGACTTTTGAATCCATAAGCCTTAACTATACGGTTAGCCCAATAACGTACAACCCTCCTTTCCCGTTTAACGGTTTGGCAAATTCCTTAAATCCAAATATTGATGATGCATGGTCTCCGGTAGATAACCTTCCGTTTGATTTTTGTTTCTTTGAAAATATTGAAACCGAATTTCAAGTAGGTTCTAACGGGGTTATCCGTTTTGATGTTGACCCTAATGATGTGGGGGCTGGTTCTAATGGCTGGTCATTTTCCGAAAACCTTCCCAATAATTCAAACTCAACCTTAGGAGAGGCAAATGTATTTACCCCAGGGCACGATATAGACCCTTCGGTTTCAAATACAGAGGAAATAGGATATGAAGTTTTAGGAACTTTCCCAAATCGTGTACTGGTAGTTTCGTATTATCAAGTCCCTATGTTTTCATCCGCATGTAATAGTTTACTTGCTACACAAATGGTTGTTTTTTATGAGTTTTCAAATGTTGTTGAAATTTATATACAAGACAAACCTTCCTGCCCAAGTTGGAATAGCGGGAATGCAACATTGGGAATTCAAAATAATGACGGAAATATCGCTTTTGTCCCTCCCGGAAGAAATACTTCAGATTCTCCTTGGGCCACCAATAATGAAGCATGGCGCTTTTCTCCGGCAGGAGTAGAAACCTATGTTTTTGAATGGATAGATTCCAGTGGTACCGTAATAGGTACAGACCCCACCATAGAAGTTTGCCCCAATGGGACAGAAACCTATACCGCTCGTGTTACTTATAGCAATTGTAATGGAGATGTTGTAGTATTGACGGACGATGTAGATGTTACCGTTTCAGGGGTCACTTTTACTGCAGACCTTGGAGGCGATCAAATACTTTGTGACACGCCTTCCTATGATATTACCGCAGAACTGAATGGAGTAGATCCTACCCAGGCTACTTTTTTATGGAACACCGGAGAAACCACCCAAACCATTACAGTAACAACAACGGGGGTTTATACTTGTGATATTACGGCAGATGGCTGTACTATTTCACAAAGTGTGGAAATTACCTTTTTAACTAGCCCTTGTGTGATTGAGCCCGTTTGTTCCTTTATAGATTTTGAAGAAAACTTTGGCACCGGAACCGGGCGGGTTTGTGACCTCAATGGCGCAACCACAACCTTTACTTGTAATACCACAACACAGGTAGATGGTGGTCAATATGTAGTTACGAATACTTCTACGGGGTTAAACTCCGGTTGGCACGTAGGCATGGAAGATCACACCGAAGGAGATGTAAATGGTAGAATGTTGTTTGTGAATGCCAATACTTCAGGAGGAGAATTCTACCGAAGAACCATTACCTTAAATCCTAATGAAGATTATGTTTTCAATGCTTGGATAACTACAGTATATGATACCGATACTAACATTTGTACCGGAAATGGAATTCCATCAAATGTACTCTTCCGAATTGAAGACCCCTCAGGAACTTTAATCCAAGAAGTAAGTACAGGCGACATCCTCAATGGCCCCGAACCTAACTGGCAACAATTTTCAATCGCCTTTAATACAGGGGCTAATACAGATATTCAATTAGTACTTATTGATAATATAGGAGGGGTTTGTGGAAATGATTTAGCTATTGACGATATAACACTTACACTGCAAAATGCGGAGCCTCAAATTGTCGCTCCTGAAGATTTACAAGCTTGTGATGAAACAGGAACCGGAGTGGGAACGTTTGATTTAGACAGCCAAATTTCGACCATACTCAATGGCCAAGACCCGTTAGATTTCAATACCACTTTTCACTTAAGTCAATTAGAAGCTGAAGGGAATGTTAATGCCATTACAAACACCACCGCATATAATAATACCGTTAATCCTGAAACCATCTATGCTCGCGTAGAGAAAGCTACCGAACCCACTTGTTTTAGTACCGTTAATTTTGATTTGATAGTTCAATTGCTCATTGATCTTGAAATTTCGCTTCCAACAAGTATAGATTTATGCGATACGGACGAGTTCCCTGTGTTGGATGCAACCCCTCAAAACCCTGCTGTAGATTTAACATTGGTTACTTATGAATGGGTTGATGGTAGTAGTACTGTGGTATCTACTCAGCCAACTTTTACTCCAACACAAGGGGATACCTATACTGTAACAATTACCTATCCGCCTTGTGATCAAGAGATACATTCGGTAGAAATTATTATTACAGAGTCCCCCGTTTTAGACTTAGGAGAAGACCAATCGGTTTGTGATGGAAGTAGTATTGAAATTATTCCTACTATTACCGGAAACACTACGGGTATAAGCTATTTGTGGAGCACAGGTGAGACTACACCTACTATTACTGTAAGCAGTTCTGGTGATTATACGCTTGAAATTACAGTAGGACCTTGTATTGTTTCCGATCTCATAACAATTAGTATTGCTGAAAACCCTATTTTTGATTTAGGCGATGATCTTCAATCTTGCTTTGAAAATAATGTTATTTTAGATGCTTCTCCATCTAATTATGATCCTACTTTAGCAAGCTATGAATGGAGTCTTGATGGAACTGTAATTACCGGGGAAACTAATGCTACCTTAGCGGCTTCAACACCTGGAAATTATTCTGCAATTGTTACTGTAGAGGGTTGTAGTACAGAAGATTCAATAACTATTACCCCTGCTAATGACATAGCCATAGATTTAGGACAAGATTTTGGAACCTGTTTTGAAGGTGAAGTAATTTTAGACGCTTCTCCATCAAATTATGATCCTACTCAGGCAACTTACGTGTGGCGCCTAAATGGAACAGTAATAAGCGGCGAAACGAATGCTACCCTTTTAGTTATGGCACCCGGAAATTATTCTGTTGTAGTAACCGTAGGAGCTTGTACTGCTCAAGACTCAATCATCATCACTCCGGGCAATGACATCGCCTTAGATTTAGGGGAAGATTTTGAAACCTGTTTTGATGGTGAAGTGATTTTGGATGCCTCGCCTTCAAATTATGATCCCACACTAGCCAGTTATGAGTGGAGTCTAAACGGAGCCATTATCGCAGAAGAGACACTTCCAACGTTAACGGTCCTAGAATCCGGAACGTATAGTGTTACTGTAACTGTAGGCCCTTGTACAGCTACCGATAGTATTACCATTTCAGGAAGAGATGACTTAGTGGTTACCGTAAATGAAGATTTCAAAACCTGTCCCGATGAGATTCAAGTACTCACGGCAGTAACTTCAGAAACCGATGTGGCCTACCAATGGTATAAAAATGGGGACATCATTACAGGAGCTACCGCAAGCACTTTAGAAATTATGGTAACTTCTACCGATGTTGGCGAACAGGTGTATTCGGTTACAATATCTGTAGGTGACTGCTCAGGTTCTGATGAGGTAAGTGTGATATTGTACGATGTTGGGAAATGTACCATAACACAAGGACTTTCTCCCAATGGTGATGGGTTTAACGATTGTTTGGATTTGGAATTTTTGAAAGACCGAACAGGAGCTTTTACTGTGGAAATCTTTAACAGATATGGAATGAGCGTTTTCTCTCAAGACAACTATGTAAATGAGTTCTGTGGCATGGATCAAGACGGAAATGATTTACCTACAGGAACCTACTTCTATGTGATGAAATTTTCTACCCCAGACCCTGTCTATGGAAGTTTGAAAACAGGTTGGATTTACATCAACAAAGAAGTTAATTAATCATGAAGCTAACAAAAAATAAACAACTCACGATAATGAAAAAATTTGCTCTAATCGTACTCTTAGTTTGTATCATGGGGATTGATATGGCGCACGCACAGCAGGATCCTCAATACACCCAATATATGTACAATATGAATGTGGTAAACCCTGCGTATGCAGGCTCTAAGGAAACCCTTTCGCTCACAGCACTGTATAGAAAACAATGGACGGGTCTTGATGGGGCTCCAGAAACCATTACTTTTTCGGGCCATAGCCCTATTAATGATAAAATGGGATTAGGGCTCTCTGCCATTAAAGACGAACTTGGCCCAGTAAAAGAAACCAATGTTTACGTTGACTATTCGTACACGCTTCAGGTAAGTGAGAAATTAAAATTGGCACTTGGTTTAAAAGCAGGGGCTACGTTTCACGATGTGGGGTTAGCCGATTTGGAATTACAAGATCCCAACGATCCCTTTTTCTCTCAAGATATCAACAACACCTACCCTAATATAGGTGCTGGAGCCTTCTTTTATGGAGATAACTTTTATATAGGATTATCGGTTCCCAACTTTTTAACCTCGGTTCATTTAGATGAAAATGGCTTAAAGTACGGAAGTGAAACCAACCATTATTTTGCGACTGCCGGTTATGTGTTCCAAGTTTCAGAAAATATGAAGTTAAAGCCTTCGGTCATGGTGAAATCGGCTTTCGATGCACCACTTTCTTTTGACGGAAACCTCAATGCCCTATTTTATGAAAAGTTTGAAATAGGGGTTTCATACCGTTTAGAAGATTCGTTTAGTGGCTTGGTGGGTTTCCAGGCCACAGATTATTTACGTATTGGCTATGCTTATGACCACGTAATTAGCGAACTTGATGCTGTTTCAAGTGCCTCTCACGAAGTTATTTTAACATTTGATGTGTTTTTCAAGAAAAAATCGCTTCGTTCACCTAGATACTTCTAATTCATAAAATAATTTCACAACGATGAAAAAAATATATACCCTTCTTTTAATTTGCACCGTAACCCTAGCTGTTGGGCAAAATAAAGACACCAAAAAAGCAGACGATTTATATCATAGAATGGCCTATGTAGATGCCGCCGAGGCCTATCAAAAATTGCTTAAAAAAGGAAAAGGAGATCGCTATGTGTTTGAGCAATTGGCAAACAGTTACTATTTTATTAACGATACCAAAAAAGCAGAAACCTATTATAAACGTGTTGTAAAAGGCAAAAATGTAAATGCTGAAACGGTTTACAACTATGCACAATCGCTTAAAGCCAATGGGAAGTATAGTGATTACAATGATGCCATGAAGCAATTTGCTGAATTAGCCCCGGCCGATTCCCGGGCAACAGAGTTTATGAAAAACCCAAATTATGTCCCCCAAATTATGGAGGATTTTGCTCGTTATGAAGCAAAAAACCTGGAAGACATTAATACTGAATATTCCGAATTTGGAGGGATAACCGTTGGTAAAGATTTCTATTTTTCATCTGCAAGAAACCAAACCCGAAAAAAATACAAATGGAATGAACAACCTTTTCTGGATGTCTATAAAGCTGAGCATGTAGGGAATACGGTTAAAAATGCATCGCTTTTATCTGGCGATGTTAACACCAAATATCACGAAGGAAACGTCGCCATAACCCCAGATGGAAAACGTATCTATTTTGACCGTAACGATTATTTTAACGGTAAATACGAAAAGAGTGAAGACGGGATCAATCAAATTAACTTGTATTATTCCGAATGGGTTGACGGTGGCTGGAAAGGCGTTTTCTCGGTACCTTTCAATTCCAGTGAATATTCTACTGGGCATCCTGCACTAAATCCGGAAGGAAATTGGTTGTACTTCGTAAGTGATAAACCAGGCGGTAAAGGAGATTCCGATATCTATCGGGTAAACATCGATGCCAGTGGTAATTTTGGGACCCCAGAGCGTCTTCCCGATAATATTAATACCGAAGGAAAAGAAGTTTTTCCGTATTTAGACAGTATCGGTAACCTATACTTTTCCAGTAACGGGCATCAGGGACTTGGTGGTCTTGACGGATTTTTTGCTGAAGCTAATGGCGCTCGATTTGAAAACCCAATCAATTTAGGAAAAGGAGCAAACAGTGAAGATGATGATTTTGCTTTTATCTATGACACTAACTCTCGCACAGGTTATTTCTCTTCAAACAGAAAAGGAGGCAAAGGCAGTGATGACATTTATATGCTAAAAGGAATTGATCCTCCTTGCGATGTAAATATGGATATTTTAGTGATTAATGAATATACCAAAGAACCTATTTTTGGGGCTCGACTTGACTTGTATGACGGTCAAGAAAACAAATTAAGCACCAAAACCACTGCAGAAAATGGTCATGGAGCTATCGTTGCCGCTTGTAATCAAGATCACGTAGTACAAGCGTTTATGACTGGTTTTGAGCCAAACTCAATTAGTGTAGGTAGTAGCCCAAACGCTTCTTTAAGCAAGACTATTATGCTTCGCCCTATTGAAATGATTATTGTGGATGATAAAGTGGTCTTAAACCCAATTTTATTCGATTATAATAAATGGAATATTAAGCCACAAGCAGCCTTTGAGCTGGATAAATTGGTAGCAATTATGAAGAAGTACCCTACTATGAAAATTAATGTGGAAAGCCATACAGACAACCGTGGTAAAGATGATTACAACCGCGAATTGTCTGAAAAACGTGCTCAAAGTACGGTTCAATATGTTATTTCTCAAGGAATAGATGCATCGCGGATAACCGGACAAGGTTTTGGAGAAGACAAACCCGTTGTGGCTTGTGGTAACAATTGTAGTGATGCAGACCACCAAAAGAACCGTAGGTCTGAATTTATAATTATTGAACGTTAATAGTATAGCTAACTAAACAACAAGAAACCCTCACAAAATTGTGAGGGTTTTTTTTAAAACAATTACACACGAAGTACTCCTCTAAATCCTCTTGCTGCATAATAGGAGTCTGCCCCATTGTGATAAATAAACACCGTACCAAACCTAAAGTCGCCAAAAATAGCACCTCCCAAAGCTCGAATCTGAGAAGGTGTTTTCAACCAACTAGATGTTTTGCTATCAAAGTTTCCTAGCTCTTGTAAAAATCGGTATTGTGCTTCATCTAATAATTCAATACCAATTTCTTGGGCAATGGTAAGTACATTGTTTTCGGGTTTAAACTTTTTTCTAGATTCCCAAGCATCTAAATCATAACAAAGACTTCTTCTTCCTGTAGGGCTTTCTTCCGAACAATCAAAAAAGAGATATTCATCGGTTTTTGAATCATAATCCACCACATTGGGTTCACCTCCTGTAGCTTCCATTTTTTGAAGTACTTCTATCTTTTTTGGAGACGATTTCAATTTCGTTTCTACATGTTCCCAAACAATTTTTTTATGGCGATTAGGATACTTTTCAAAGCGCGATTTTAATATAGTAAGCAAGTTTTCCATGGTAGTTTAATAGAACTATTTCGCCTTTTGTAATTACTTAAAAAGGGTTTTATAACTCAAATTTACTAAATAAAGTTCCTTTAGGCGAATCTTTACAAATGAAACAAAAAAGGACGCTTAAAAGCGTCCTTTAATTCAATAGAAACCAAAACGATTAGTTTCCTGTTATTTCAATGTTGTCTATGTGGTAACGAGTGGTAGCACTAGGGTCACTTCCTTCGTATAAAAATGCAATATTTACAGTCCCCTCCAAACAAGAAATGTTTACAGGGCCTACGGTTTGGAATGTTCCAAAACCACCCGAAGGGCCACTAGGAATTTCTACATCTAGCACTTGCCAATTAGCAGTTGTTACATCGCCGGTAAAATCTGTAGAGAAAAGTACACTTAATATGTTACCATTATCAAAGTTAGTTTGGATATCCATAAACAACTCTTCTTCGGTAGTGTTATCCATATTAATTTCTGGAGTTACCAACCAAGTTTCAATCGTAGCTTCACCACTATTAAAACCAGAAATTTGTGCATAGTTAGAATTGTTAAAGTTTCCAATTACCCAAAGTGTACTTCCGCCGTTTACGTTTACGTTAGTCCAACCTGCATTTACATAATCCTCAATGGCATTAAACTGCTCAAAATTTTGACTCCAGAAAATTGTTCCTCCGCCACTTGGGCCATCACAACTAAAGGTGTCTGGGTCACAACGATTGGTGTCATCCAACATAATATCATCAAGACTATTTACAGTAACGATAAAATAATCGTCAAAGAAATCACGAGTCAAAATAGCATTGATGGTTCCTCTTCCTGTAGCCAAGTTTTGTGATTTAAAATCGGCAAAGGTACTTGTGCTAAATACCGTTGCCGTACCTGTAGTACAGCTTTCCAAAATACGCTCCCCATCAAAACTATCCCCTTCTTCACCAGCATAGGTTAATGGCTCGCTTCCTAATGCTTGGCTACGAACAAATTGCACATCGGTTAACTGTACATAAAGATTGGTTTTTTCTACTGAAAAATCTTCAAAGCTAATAGGTAATGGTACCATCTCTCCTACCAAAGCATCTCTTAAAATATCATCATCCATTTTTGTTTCTGAGATTGGCTCTATACTTCCAGCTTCTTCATAGCCTAATGTAAGCACCCCACTATCTAAGCCAACACTAAGTCCCTCTAGTTCTACATATACTCTTCTTCCAAAATCATAACGACCAAACAGTGGATTACTATCAATTAGAAGTTTTACACCTGCAGTAGGTTGTGCTACTTTATCCTGAAGAATTACTTCTTCAAAAAAGTTTCCTGTTTCATCACTAGAGATTACATAACCTTCTAAGTATTTACCAGCATAGCTTTCGTCAAAGGTAAGTGTTGCATTACCATTGTTTGCCAATTCTTGCTCCCAAGCACTTCGTAGAGCACCTATAGTAACAATACTAGTGGCAGGAATATTAAGTTCGGTAGCATTATCGTTGGGCACATTGTATTCGTCATCCTGAACACAGGCAACGATGGTTACTACTGTAAAAAGTAGTAAGAATAATTTTGTATAATTTGAATTTTTCATGGGTATGAATTTTATTTTAATCAATTAATTAGAATCTTACGTAAAGGTTAACATAGTAGGTAGTTCCATTTCCGAAGAAATAACGGTTTCCAAAAATAGGGCCTCCGGAACTTTGCTGTTCGGCCAATTGAAGGTCGTATTTAGACCTTCTGGAATCTTCAAAACCGCCGGTTTTATATTCTTGGTTTAAAACGTTGTTGATAGTAGCAAAGAAACCTACATAGTAGTCTTTAATTTTCCACGATTTACCTCCCACAATGTTTACTAGAAAATAGTCATCCAGTTGCTCTTGTTGTAACATTTGCCTAGCAACTTCTGGGTCATAGTTTGCAAAGGGTTGTCCATCGCTATCCAAAGTAAAGTCTTCGCTTCTGCGCAAAGAACTGATATCTACATACGCATTTGAGAAATAATTTGTAGTTGCCCCCACCCACCAAAAATCTGGGTCGCGGTATTCAAATCCAATTTGGCAGGCTCTTTCGGGCCCTCCTGCAACGTGATAATTTTCAAGAAACACTTCTCTTTTTCCTTTCACACTTAAATCATTTCCTTCTACAAAATAATCTTGAACCCCATCCGGGTCATAATCGAAATCGTCTCCAGCAAGATATACCGTTGGGTTGTTGGTATATAGGTTTTGCCCAACAGAAGCTGCTGCTTTTACTAGAAAGGTGGGTGTTACTTGCGCTTCTATACCCATTTCAACCCCCATATTTCGTTTTTCTATTCCTTGCAATATTTCTTGTACAAAGGCATCGCTGTTTGCTCCGCTTCTTGTGTCTTGCGTAAAGAAGAAATTAATTTCAGTAGCATCTTGAAAACCTGCATAGTACGCTGTCGCTCTTGCTTTTACAATAGGCGAACGGTAAATATAGCTAAGGTCTGCACTTTGTACTTTTTCTTCTGTTAAATTATCTATCACATCGTTGTTTTGACGCGCATTGGCAAAACTATTTCGAAGCGTTGGTGCTTTCGTAAAATAACCCCCGTTAAGGTCAATAAGATGACGTCCTGTTACTTTATACGTTAAGCCTCCCTTTACACCAAAGTTGGTAAAGCTTAACTTTTCACTATCCCCCAAAGATCTATTTCCTTCTTGAAAGTACCCGTTTTGGAAAATCCCGGTTCGTTGGTAAGAAGTGTTAGTTACATTTGCTCCAAGATAAAAATCTATGTCACTGTATTTAAACTGTGCTTGTGCAAAGCCTGAAAGCACATTGGCGTTTAATTCATAATGATACTTGTAGATATCTCCTTCTTGCACAATACGATCTGGGTTTTGTGCATCACTTTGATTAAAATTAGTATCATCATCGCCTTCAAAAAATCTATCAAAATCTTGATATCCTGTACCACCTAATAAATCGGTAATGGTAGCAAAATTGTCACTTTTTAGGTTTCTATAATTTAAGGTACCGTTCAAGGTGATATTTTCATTTACTTCCGTAGAAAGAATCGTATTCAATGTTAATTGCGTATCATCTACTCTATCTTCTTGCAATACATAACTTGAATAGCCAGTACTTGAGTTAAGATTGGCTTGATAGAGATTATTCCAATCTATTTGTCCATCATTAATGAATTCTTGCTCGGCTAAGTAAGCCAATTGGTAATCATACGCTGTAGGCGAAGGGAAACGTAAAAAATAGCTGGGCATACGTTGGTAATAGTTGCCAAACGGATTTCTATTGCCTCCGTTATCGATGCGGCTATCTCCTATTTTCCCGAATTGATACCCAATATTAGTATTTAATCTTGTTTTCTCATTAATCGTCCAAAAGTGGTTTAGCATAATTACTGGCTCTTCAATGTTACGCTCTCTACTATTTCGCTTTTCGCCATCTTGGTACCCCCAGTTTGGGTTATATTTTATTCCCTTCAGGTCTCTCGCTTCTTGAGTGATAGCGGTAGATCTCCCTCTTCTATTGGGAGTATAGAAAGCAGTCAAATTAAGACTGTGAGCATCATTCAATTTCTTTTCTACGGAAGCAAAGAAAGAATTGGCATCGTATAAGGTCCCGTCTTGGTACCCTTCTTCAGCAAAGCGTCTAGATGCTAAAACCGAATACGCCCATCCATTTTGGGTAAACCCACTATTGTAGGATCCCATAACTCTACCTGTGTAACTGCGGTTAGCCAAGGCATAAGAAACACGTCCTCCTTTGCGGTATTGGGAGGCTCTCATAATCATATTAGTAGTTCCTGCTAGGTCACCAAAGGTATAATCGTTAGCCTTTAAGCCCATAGAGAATTCTCTATTTCTTTGAGCATCATTTAACCCTCCCCAATTACTCCATTGTGGGCGACCATTAAATTGCTTATTCATTTCAATTCCGTTGATAAGCACTTTACCATATTCACTGTCAAGCCCCCTGGGTCTGAAAAATGTAGCACTAAAATCGAAGGAAGCGGCATCTAAGAAGGTATCGTTAGAAGCCTGTAACAAACCGGAAACATTGTACGAAGTACCTTCGTCATCGTTCAATTCGTTATCTGAAAGACTAATAACTCCAATTTGCGCTTCCACTTCCGAAAGGTCAAGCTGCAGTAAAATAAGACCTAAATCTACTGTCTTTCCATTTTGAATAGTAATAGGAATACGCTGCAAAACATAGTCAGCTTTATTCACAATCAACACTTGTTCTCCTTGCGGGAGATTGTTATTTGTAATAGAAAATAATCCTTCGTTGTCAGTTTCGGAATTGAATACGCTATTCAAAATACGTATTTCAGCGCCCAAAATAGCTTCACTAGAATTAGCATCTACCACTTTCCCTTTTACAGTTGCATCCTGGGAAAAAATTGAAAAGACTCCCATGAGGCTAAGGCAAAAGGTTGCAATGAATTGTTTCATTCTTTTTAAGTTTAAATAATCGTTATAATTGGCGTGCAAAACTACATTTTTTAATCGAAATAATTACTTTTGGCGCATCCTTTGCAAAGGATTTTACGCAAACTTAATATTGACAATTAATGAATTTACATAGTATTCTATTTGCCACTTTAGTATTCTTAAGTTTTTCCTTGTCTGCCCAAGAGAAAAAGACGTATAAAGTTAATACAGTAGCATTTTATAATGTTGAAAATCTATTCGATTTTGAAGATGATCCGCTCACTTTTGATGATGATAGAACTCCTACCGGAAAAGATCACTGGACCGAAGAAATCTACAACGCCAAATTGAAGAATATGGCACAAGTAATTTCGGAAATAGGAGCAGATGTTACGGGTACTTCTCCTGTGCTTGTGGGTGTTTGCGAAATTGAAAACCGTAGAGTCCTTGAAGATTTATTGAATCAGGAACCCCTTGTAGATAAAGAGTACGGAATTGTTCATTTCGATTCTCCGGACCGGCGCGGAATAGATGTTGCCTTGTTGTATCAAAAAAAGATATTTACCCCTACCAATTATGAAGCCCATGAGCTAAAAATTTATGAAGATAATGACCCCACCCAACGTATTTATACCCGCGACCAGCTTTTGGTGAGCGGCGTTTTGGATGGAGAAAAAATTCATGTGATTGTAAATCACTGGCCCTCTAGAAGCGGTGGCGAAGCCAGAAGTAGATTTAAAAGAGTAAAAGCTGCTAAACTCAATAAACAAATTATCGATTCCCTTTTTAGTGAAGACCCCTACGCAAAAATTATTACTATGGGAGACCTAAATGACGATCCCAATAGCCCAAGTGTACGGGAAGTTCTAAAACCAAAAAAAGACAAGGAAAAAGTTGGCCTCCGCGAACTTTACAATCCTATGGAAGATATGTTTAAAAAAGGATTAGGAACCTTGGCCTATCGAGATGGGTGGAATTTATTTGACCAAATGATTATTTCAGCAGAATTGACCAAAACAGATTATAGCAGTTATCGTTTTTATAAAGCTGGAATCTATAATAAGGCGTATTTGGCAAACCCAAGAGGTCAATACAAAGGGTATCCCTACCGAAGTTATGCCGATGGAGGATTTACCGGAGGATATAGCGACCACTTTCCTGTATATCTCTATCTTATTAAAGAAAAATAAAAAAGCCCCGCATTTAGCGGGGCTTTTTTTATGCAAACCATTGTTGCCACGGAATACGACTTAACATAAAAACTAAGGCTATGGTGTAAAAAACAGCAAGAGTTTTAAATTTCGCTTTTGCCATTTCTTTCTTTTTGTGTTTTGAATATCCTAGAGTAATTAAAATTACAGCAAGAATCATAACGGTAATGTGTTCTACAGCAAATAACCGCAGTAAAGAATCTTTCATCACTGTTCCCATTCCGTTGTTTGATATTGATTTAAGTCCTAATGGCGAAATAAAATAGAGGATTAAACCTAACAATAGTTGAATATGGGTTACTATTAAAGCGAATAACGATAATCTAAAATCTTTGTGTTTGAATTCTTTATTACCGAAAAATCCAGCCAGCGCATTTAAAGTTGCAATGAGTACTATAAATAGGACAAGGTAGGCCCAGTACGAATGGATAAACTGAAGTGTAGTGTACATGGTTATAGGTTAAAATTTAGTTGACATAAAGGTATAAAAAAAGAGGTTGACAAATGCCAACCTCTTAAATATATCAAACAAAATTTTTAGAATGAATAACGCAAAGAACCGTTATACGTTCTTCCATTTTCGGTATAGTAACCAAATGCATCAGAGTTTGATAACCCAATGTAGTCAAACACATTAAATACATTGGCTCTGAAAGTTAAATTATTACTTCCGCCTAAGTTAAACTTATAGGTTAAGCCCAAGTCTGTAATTGAATAAGGCTGTAACTTTGCAGGCTCGTAATCTACTTGTGAAGTTCCTGCATCGGTAAACTCATAGTGATTTGCACGATAGTTAATACCACCATCAACACTTAAACCACTAATAATTTTTGCTTTAGCTCCAAAACCAGTTGTAAATTGTGGTGCTGTTGAAACTCGTACTCCTTGTCTTCTAACTCCTTCATCTTCAGAAATTAATTCTTGTGTATCCAAGTTATATATTGAACTGCTTGAAGTACCTTTAAAAATCCAGCTACCACCAGAAATATATCCTTTCAAAGTTAACCAAGAACTTGCTCTCCAATCGAAGTCAAACTCTGCTCCTGTGTGATATTGACGGATACCTCTTTGTAGTACTGAAACTTCAATTTCTTCTTTGCTGTCTGCGTCAATTATATCATCAATATATGAAATCGTTCTGTTGTCCCAATCGGTTACATAAGCGTTGAAATTCAATCTTAAGTCAGAATTTTCAAAATGATACCCTCCCTCAACAGATCGAATAATTTCATTTTCAACTTCAGGAGTTAAAATATCTGCGTTTGAAGTTCTAAAAGAGAAAATATTGTCCAAGTAAGGTTGTCTAGAATAGTATCCTCCATTAAGGTAGATGGTACTTTCTTCAGCAATGGTATATGAAAGTCCTCCTTTAATATTATATCCTGTTTTATTTACCTTGTCTGAAGTTGTTGTTGTTTGGTTACCAGCATCATCAGTAGTAAAACGGTCTTCTCTTTGATAGGATTGAGTAGAATAGGAACCTTGTACAAATACTGAAAACTTATCTGTAGCGTATTCCAATTGACCAAAACCACCTATATAGCTAATATCTTCAGAATAATCATAATTAATACGATCTTCTTCTCCAGCAAAATTAGAAAGTGCTTTCCAAGGGTCTGCTTCATAAGCATTAGTAACTACGGCATCGTCTGGACGGTCATTAGACCAGCCTGTAAGACCATAAAAATTGGCTACTTGTCTAAAGTGATCTCCTGTGTACATACGAGCATCTACCCCTATATTCATTGAAAATTCGTCTGAAAAATTATGGCTAAAGTTAGATACCGCACCAAACCATTGGTGATTGTTAACAGAAGATCTGCGAATATAACCTCTTCCATCTGGATTATCAAAATCATTTCCAATACCTATAGCTGTGTTAGCCTCATAAATTGCAGCATAGTCTAATTGACCTGATAAAGGGCCGTCTCCGTCTGGGTCTTCAGTTCTTATTCTTCCATTTCCTCTATCTCCGGTTCCTCCACCGCGACCAATAGAAGCATATAAAACGGTAGAAAGCTCAGAGCTTTCACCCATAGTCCAGTCCCAGTTAAGGTTAGCAACGGGCTTATGATAATAGTTTTGTCTTTCGGAAGAAATGTTTTCACTATCACCATCTACAGAGTTATAACCCCAATGTTGGTTGAATTTTGGGTCTGCATTAATCACATCTTTTGACTGCGACCATTTTTGACCATGCATTTGTGGTGCACCAGTAATCAAGAAGTTTAAAGAGTGAGAATCGTTTGGTTTATAACCAACAGCTAGAAAATAATTTTGCCCTTTTCCATAGGTACCATTTGACCATTTTCTATGTGCTTGCCAATGATCTAACAATATAGAAAAAGCCCATCCGCTTTCACTAATCCCTGTGTTATAGGCTGCTGTTCCTTTAAAGTAGCTATCGTTAGCTCCCAAAAAACGGGCGAAACCACCTGCTTTTCTATCAGCGGCTTTCATGACAATATTTACAGTACCTCCTACAGATGAGATTGCTAATTTAGAAGCTCCAAGACCTCTTTGTACCTGAATAGCACTAGCAATGTCTGCTATACCGGCCCAGTTAGACCAATATACATTTCCGTCTTCCATACCATTAACCGGTTGACCGTTTAAAAGTACTGCAGTATTGTTTTGTTCAAAACCTCTTAAATACATTTGAGAATCCCCAAAACCACTATCGCCAGAAATATTAATAGAAGGAGTAGCTTTTAAAGCTTGGGTTAGCTCTACGTTACCGGCTACTTTTTCTTGAATTTCTTGCTGTGTGATGGTAGAAACCGCTACTGGAGTTTTACGGTCTTCGGCTAAATCGATTACCCCGGTACCAATAATAACAACTTCTGCCAGTGTATTGGCGTCAGCTTCTAGTGCAACTGTACCTACATTTACAGTTCCACCACTTAGAGTGTACTTTACTGTTTTTTTAATAAAACCTAAATAGGAAATTTCAATAGTTCCAGAATTTGAGTTAACATTTAGCGTGAAATTTCCGTCAAAATCTGTGATGGCACCATTGGTGGTACCAGCTTCTAATACACTTGCACCAGGTAGTGGCCCTCCTAGATCTGAGTCGGTTACATTACCTGTTACTGTTCCTTGTGAATAGGCAGTTAAACTACCTATAAAGAATAAAATAAGTAATAGTTTTTTCATAAAAGTTTGTATTTGTTTGTTGATTGCAAAGGTACATTACTTCGTAAAAAAAAACCTATTTTAATGTTAAGAAAATGCAATCTTATAAACCAGTTATAAACAACTGATTTAGAATAAGTTATTTGAATGAAGGTTTTTTTAGGATTGAAAAACTGACAAATGTCAATTTTTTATACAGTCCAAACGGTCTTTTAAAGGGTAAATTGCAGCAAAAAAGGCTTCATGATATTTACTTTCAAGGGGTTTTGAATTGGGCAAATCTTCTTTAAAGGGATCCACTTCCTTACCATTTTTCCAAAAACGATAACACACATGAGGGCCTCCGGTATTTCCCGTCATACCTACCCAGCCAATCACATCTCCTTGACTTACATATTGACCAACTTTCACATTGTATTTTTTCATGTGAAGGTATTGAGTTTCATAGGTTTTGCTGTGCTTAATTTTAACATAGATTCCATTTCCTCCGCGTCTTTCTGCTTTGGTAACAGTGCCATCGGCCGTAGCCAAAATGGGTGTGCCTATGTTTGCCGCAAAATCGGTACCTCTGTGAGGTCGAACTTTATAACCATAATAGGCAATTCGTCTATTTAAATTGTATTTGGAAGAAATACGGTAATTGAATTTGATAGGGGATTTCAAAAAGGCTCTTTTTAAATTATTCCCTTCAATATCGTAAAAATCAAATGGCATATCTTCTTCTCCTTCAGGCTTAAACCTGAAGGCGTAAATAGGCTTTCCTTTATGCTCGAAATAGGCGGCTTTAATTTCTCCCAATCCCCCCGATATGGTATCTGAAATAAATTTTTCGGTATAAATTACCTTAAAATTATCTCCCGGTTGAATCTGAAAAAAGTTGATGGTCCAAGCGTAAATATTTGCTAATCGGTCTGCCATATAGGGACTCAAATTATTTTCGGCCATAGTTTCGTACAGCGAACTGGTAATAACCCCTGAGGCTTCCTTTTCAATATAACTAACCGGTTTTTTTTCGTGAACCACACTAATACTGTCTCTAAAATCAATAATAGCATAGTCCACTTTATTTTTTTCGTAAATAAATACTTGGGTCTGATTAAGAGAGTCTTTTGAATTCAGCAACACATAAGGATCCCCAATCTTTATTTTTCGCACGTCAAAACTGTCTTTAAAGGTGGTGGCAACCTCAAATATCTTGTTTTGTGAAACCCCATTTTCGCCCAAAATTCCACCAAAGGTATCCCCCGGGCGAATGGTGTCGCGTACTACGTTAAAATTGTTTAAAATATACCCGTATTCTTCAATAAGTTTTTCCTCAGGTTCGGGTTCTTGGACATCGTCTTTTATTTCGTTGGAACAGGAAAATTGTAGTAAAAAAACGGGGATAATAAAAAATAGGTACTTCAATGGTAATACTTTTTCAAACTAAACATTTTTACCCCAATCGCTTATTTCATCTTTGCTCCAAACATCCGGAAAAAAAATACGCCTTTGATACTTAGGGTGCATATATTTTGTCCAATCACTACCACCGGTAGCTTCTTCGGGCTCATTACCATGATTTAAATACTTTTTTGCGGTATTGTAATGCGCCATGACCCAAGTGACGTTCACCGTATAGTCGTAATGTCGCATGGCTTCGAGCAAAGCTTCATTTTCTCTAACTTCTTGAGGTAAGCTTTTAAATTTTGAATACAAATTTATGGTATTATATTCTTTTGTGAAGGCTATAAATTCATTTTTATACTTTTCTTCAAAAGCTTTTAAAAGATAACTTTTTTTACCCGTTTTATAATCTTTTCCAGCAGCTTGCCAATAGAGATGCTCTAAGGCATGCTCATAAGGAGTATTTCTATCTATAGTTTCCCGAAAGCGCGCATCAATAAGGTTAATGAGCTCTGTGGAGGCAAATTCAATTTTTCGGTATTGTGCGCTTTGAAATCCTGAAGCCGGTGCCAATGTATTTCTGAATTTTAAGTATTGCTCTATTTCCATCCCCAAGGTCATGATATTGAAGGAAGAAGTTAGCATATCAAAATATCTACTAATGCGAAGTAGTCTTTCTGAAAAAAAGGCAGCGGTTAGTTCTTTAGCATGGGAGACTTGCTGAATTTCCCACAGAATCATTTTAAAAAGTAACTCATTTATTTGATGATACATAATAAAGACCATCTCATCGGGAAGCTTGGTGCGCTGAATCTGTAGATTTAAAAGGGCATCCGTTTGAATGTAATCCCAATACGTAATAGGTTTTCCATACAAAAGACCCTCAAGGTGTGTATCGAGATCCTGCCCAATATCTTTGAATTTTTTGTCAAGTTGTTCAATAAGTTTCTGAGTTTCTGGTTGAATTTTCATTGGGGAGGGTTAATCTACTATTATTTTAAATGAGTTTTGTAATCCTTTGAATTCTATAAGAGTGGCTTTTAAGGAGCCAACCGCTAAATCTGCTTTTATAAGTAAAGGTATTTTATTATCATCGTCGGTAACCCAAACGGTTAAACTTTCTTTTTCTTTAAATACCCTTCCTGCTTCTACGTACGGGCGGAATTTGAGGGTGGAAATTTTTCCAAATTTTGTGCGTAGGGTTTCTCTCCCCAAAAATTTTAACCGGAAACGATAGCTTTCTTTGTCAAAAAACATGTCCATATCTACCGTGTGTCCCACTTCAATTTTGGAAGCATCTATCTTGTTGCGCAGGTAATAAAATGCCGAAACCATATCCTGGGCGTCCTTATTAAAGGTTACCCAATCTTGGGTGTTTTTTTCTTTATTAATAACAAGGGCTTTTCCGGTATTTCTATTAAAATCTATCTGTATGTCCTTGGTATAACCTCCTTCGTCAATTTTTCGGATAAATCGATACGGAACATCCTTTTGTTTATCGATGTAGGATTGATAGTAATCCTCCACGTTAAAAAACCATTTTGAAACGCCAATGGTTCTTCCTTCCCCTTTTATGTGAAATACTTCCTTTCCATTTAGAATGGCATTGTTTACTTCTAAGGTAGCATACCCGGCTGTCACAAAACCATAATGGACACGAAATTTAAACCACTCCCCATCACCAAAGGCTTGTTTTTGGGAAAAAGACTGGCTTGTTACAAACAGAACAACTAGAAAAAATATTTTTTTCATTTAAAAAAATTATAGGTTTTTTTCATCGTTTGCAACTTCTGTTCCAAAATAAAAACCCTTTGCCGAATAAGGCGGCAAAGGGATGGTTATGTTACATTTTTTATAGTGTCCCACGTGCGGCTTGTTCACGTTCAATAGATTCAAACAAGGCTTTAAAGTTGCCTGCCCCAAATCCTTTGGCACCCATACGCTGAATAATCTCAAAGAATAGCGTAGGCCTATCTTCTAATGGTTTGGTAAAAATTTGAAGCAAATAGCCTTCTTCATCTGCATCTACTAAAATAGATAACTTTTGAAGTTCTTTAATATCTTCTTTCATCATATCCATATGGGCTCCCAGCCTTCTTGGGATATCATCGTAATAGGCTTGCGGTGGTGGTGGTAAAAACTCTACCCCGCGGGCTTTCAATTGTGATACGGTATGGATAATATCATCTGTAGCAACCGCCAAATGCTGCACACCAGACCCTTCATAAAAATCTAAATATTCTTCAATTTGAGATTTCTTGATACCTTCGGCCGGTTCGTTAATGGGGAATTTAATACGCCCATTACCGTTACTCATTACTTTACTCATTAACGCTGAATATTCGGTATGGATTTGTTTATCGTCAAACGAAAGGAAATTTACAAACCCCATAACATCTTCGTACCATTTTACCCAAGTATTCATTTGTCCCCAACCCACATTCCCCACCATGTGGTCGATGTATTTTAACCCCGTAGGTTCTGGGTTATAGTCAGACTCCCATTTTTTGAACCCCGGCAAAAAATTACCTTTATAGTTTTTACGTTCAACAAACATATGGACCGTCTCTCCATAGGTATAAATCCCTGCACGAACGACCTCTCCATGTTCATCCTTTTCAACCAAAGGTTCCATATACGATTTTGCTCCTCGTTTAGTGGTTTCTTCATAGGCACTACGGGCATCATCTACCCAAAGTGCAATTACTTTTACGCCGTCTCCATGCTTAACAATATGATCATTAATAGGCGATCTGCTGTTAAGTGGTGTGGTTAGTACAATGCGAATCTTATCCTGCTTCAAGACATAACTTACCTCATCTCTGGAGCCTGTTTCCAGGCCTTTATAGGCGTAAGACTGAAATCCGAAAGCGGTTTTGTAGAAATGGGCTGCTTGCTTGGCATTGCCCACATAAAACTCAACATAATCGGTTCCTAAAAGCGGAAGGAAATCTTCTGCTCCTTCAAATATTTTTTCTAAACCGTAGTTTACTGATTTTACTTCTTTACTCATTTTTTTTTATTTAGATGAAAGAAAAGAGAATTTAGAGAAAAGATATCATTATAATGTGTTTTGAAAACTCATTGTCATTTTCTGAAATTCTTCAATTTTTTCTTGAATTTGTTTAAACTTATTTTCTGAAATGTAATTTCTT
>JAGQZA010000089.1 GCA_020435805.1 Flavobacteriaceae bacterium | reverse complement strand
CTCTATCTGTGCTACCGATGAGTACGGAAACGAGGGCTGTTGTACCTTCGAGCTTACCGTAGAGAGTATCCTTGGTATCAATGATAATAATGTAGATATTTCTACAGTTGTAATTTATCCTAACCCTGCAAAAGCAGTAGTAAATATTAGTAACCCACAATCTGTTGATTTGCAAAGTGCTAGTATTTATGATTTAACAGGTAAGCTTGTTAGGATGTATGACCTTCGAGGAATGGGAACAGAGAAGACATTAAATATATCTATGTTGGCTTCTGCAACTTATTTGGTCTATATCCAAGCTGAAAATGGCGCTATTACAAAGCAGCTCATTAAGGAATAGAAGTTAAATTTGATTACTTAGTTACCCCTTCAATGTAAAAGTTGAAGGGGTTTTTATTTATAGAATACGTCAATTGCCTTATTTCAGAATGCCAAGAAATAGTACAATTTTATCGGGTAAAAACCATATGTTATGAGACAACTTACATTTTTGTTATTTTTTATTAGTTTTTTTTCATTTGCGCAGGATTATCCTATGGGAATGGTTTGGGATGAAGAATCTTACCGAAGTATTCCTTACAAAGTTGAATTTACAGCAGCAACCTATACCAACCTGCCAAGCAGTTACTCTTTAGAACAATACGCTCCAACCCCTGGAAACCAAGGTAGGTATGGAACCTGTGTTGCTTATGCCAGTGCTTATGGTTTAAGAACGATAATGCTTGCAAAAGATTTAGGCCTAACAGATAAACAAACAATCACCGCAAATGCTTTATCGCCCTCATTTGTCTATTCAATAATAAAGCGTGAAGATGATTTAGACTGTAGTAAAGGAGCGAACCCAAAGTTTGGATTAGAAGCCTTAAAAGTGGCTGGCGCCCCAACTTTACGTTCATTACCCTACCAATGTAATCCTGAAATTAGTACCGAAGTACAGCTGGAAGCAATTGATTATCGAATTAGAGATTATCAAACACTCTTCTTTTTTGATGCACAAGATTATGGACAAAAAACCAATGCTACCAAAAAAGCACTTACCGAAGGCTATCCAGTTTTATTGGGGATGAAACTTCCACAAAGTTTTTTTAAAGCGACAAACACTTGGCGATCGTTAGAGGCTGAAAAAGGTACCGTTGCAAGTCAGCATGGGTATCATGCCATGGTGGTTATTGGGTATGATGATAATTATGAAGGGGGAGCTTTTCGCCTTATGAATAGTTGGGGAACAACCTGGGGAGATGGTGGATTTATTTGGGTTCCGTATAATGAGTATGAAGCATGGGCTATGGGGGCATTGCAACCATATAGCTATTATGTGAGAAAAGATAGTAACGGCAAGCCTTCATTGCCTTCGGTTCCTAAAACAATTCCGAATACACCCAATCAGCCCAATAGACCCGAACTTCCTAGAGTGGAGCCAAACAATCCCAATCAACCTATAAGACCAACGCTTCCAGCCGGACAGGTGGATCCCAATCCTATTGCGGGGAATTTACCCGAAGGAAGTTTAAAGTTTGAAACAAATACAGGTGCATCCATGGAAGTTACACGGGTTTCTACACGAAACCTTTTTGTGGATGACGATGTAGAAGGAGAAGATTTAGTGGCTTATAGAATGACGGAAAGTTATGCGTCCGGAACACGATTCCGCTTTTATTTGAACAATGTAAATGAAGGATATATCTATGCTTTTGCTACCGATTTAACCCAAAAAATAAATAAAATTCTACCTTTTGAAGATGGTATGTCTCCCCTTATTGGAGCTAATTCTGAATTGGCCTTCCCCAGTGAAAAGAAAGTAATACGAATGGATAATAATCCCGGGACCGATTATTTATTAATTCTTTTCAGTCAACAGAAATTGGACGAAAAAGAATTGATAGATAAAATGCAAAATACAGAAGGGTCCCTAACTTCAAAAATTAAAGCCGCTTTAGGAGAAGTTCTCATTGATAAAAGTATGGTGGATTATGCCTCTGGAACTCCAGGCTTTAAAGTAAAAGAAGGAGCACAAGGATACGTAGTACCTTTAATGGTTGAGATAACACATAATTAATGATGAAAAATCTTTTACTGTGTAGTAGCTTTCTTATAGTATTTGTCTTGCATGCACAGCAAGAATTTGTGGTGCAAAGCAATCATTCTGAATCCATTTCCCAAGCTGCTTTAGATACCAAAAGGGGTATTTTAGTAACCTATGGATACATGGATAAAACCCTAAAATTTTGGGAAGAAAAAACAGGACTGCTTTATAAAACATTAGATTTCACTAATTCAATTACAGCTATCGAAATTAATGAAGCTGAAGGAAAAGCGTATGTTTTAGCAACTAATACCATTTCCGTTTTTAGTACAGAGACTTTCGAAAAATTAAAAGACTATCCGCTAGGTAGAATTTATGCCATTCATTTTCTTCAGTTTCAGGGGAAAGGTCGATTGGTACTATTTGCGAGAGATCAAAACTATATGACTGCCCTTTATGCTTTAGATGAAGCTTCGGGAACATTTCAAGCGGCAGGAATGCCACCTTTCCCAGGAGAAGGCGAGGTAAATTATTTTCGCTTTACTCCAGATGGGAAAAGAGCATTTATTTCTTCAAATTATGGGGATAATTATCTTTTTTCAACCGAAACGGGAGAATACAAAGAGCTAAATAGCGACATTGTCGCTATGTTCAATAATGGAGATGTATTAAGAGCTATCTACGACATGGAAGCCAACAGAGCGGTTTTTATGCGGTTAGATGCCTCCCGAAAAGTACTTTGGAATAAATCTTTCGCAATTGAAGTAGATTACGAGGGTATTCTAATGCCAACTATCTTTGATGTTACGCTTACCAATGACAGTAAAAAATTCTGGATTCACACCACATTCTTACCATTAACACAATTACATGCCGAAACCGGAGACGTGGTAGGTAATTTTTCGGGTGTAGAAAATGCGTTTGGAGTAATTGATGCAGGAAATTATATCTATGCCCAATTAACATATAATGGTAATTATGGTAGGTATAAAATTTTTGACAATAAGCCCTTAGCGGTTTATGGAAATAATGTCATTGAACCTACTCAATTGGTGTCGGTGCAAAATGGGGATGGGATAGAACTGCTCTTTTCGGGACAATACGGAATAAATACCTACTCACTTTTGGTTCATCCAAAGGTTACACAGCTTACAGAATATAAAACCAACTATAGGGACGATTTTAGTTCGGCAAAAATGATCCCGGATCCTACATCCAATAAGGTTTATGCCGTAACTCAAACCATAGACCCTATTAAAGTTTTTAAAAGAGGCGAAGCCAATAGCTTTGAAGATTTAATTGAAAACTATAAAGATGTAAGGCATTCCGGTTTTAGCCCAAATACAAAGTTGCTTGCCACTATTTCGTCCAACGAATTGCGAGTTATTAATACGGAAACTAAAACCGAAATTTTCAATAAACCCATCAGAACCGAGGTAGGCTTTTTTGATAATTCTTTCAGCCTTTCTCCTTTCAATAATACCGTAGCATACACCACCGCAGAGATTCATGCCGATCAAGTTTTTTACGACAAACTTCATTATTTCGATTTTGGAGCCAAAAATGAAAAGTGGACAAAGGATGGAAAGTACTTTGCTATTTTTCATATTAATGGAGGAAAAGAATTACTGGTTTGTAATTCTTCGGCCAATAAAATTGAAATTTTAGATGTCGCTTCCGGGAATGTCAAAAAAAGCTTTCAAGGAGATTTTCAAGGGTTAAAAATGGATGGGTATCTTTCCCCCAATGAAGATTATCTCTTGCTTTCGGGCTTTACTATTGGGGTTTTAGTGTATCATATACCAACTGGTAAAATGGTGCAATCATTTAAAATGAATAACTACGGAAAGTTCTCCGGAGACTTTGTTTCCAATACCATTATTGCAACTCCGGAATCCGGCGGAATTAAATTTATCGACTACCTCAACCAAAAAGAATTGGCGCGGTTATATGTTTTTGAAGACAAAAGCTGGGTGGCATATACGCCGGAGGGATTGTTTGACGGCTCTCAGGAAGGTTGGGATAAAGTAACTTTTATAAAAAATAAGAAGACCATTCCGTTGGAAAGTGTTTTTGATAAATTCTATACTCCCAGACTATTATATCAAATTTTGGGCGAAAAAGAGTTTAAGTCTAATGTAAATTTAGAAAACATGGCACCACCGCCAAGTCTTTCGCTTACATACAAGCAAGGCTCCAGGAATCTGTATGTAGATGACGATTCGGTAACTGAAATAACCGTAGAAAACGCAACAGGGAAAGTTCTTTTAGAAGCCAGTACCAAAGGAGATAAAATAAAAGAAATTAGATTGTATCAAAACGGGAAATTAGTTGGGAACAATACTCGAAATCTTTTTGTGGACGATGATAATCAAGACCCAAATAAAAAAGAGTTGGATGTTCAGTTAATGGAAGGGCTCAACGAGTTTTCTGCAGTGGCGGTAAATACACAAGGCACCGAAAGTGCCCCCGAAAAGTTGAATGTAAACTACATCCCAAAACAGCAATCACTCATAAAACCTCAAGGAATCCAAGCACACTTATTAATTATAGGAATTGATGAATACCAAAACTCAAAATACAACCTTAATTATGCAGTGGCAGATGCTACCGGTTTTAAAGAAAGTTTAGAAAGTGGGCTAACAAATATTACTTCAAAAACACATGTGTATTTCATAAAAAACAATGAGGCCATTCGAGACAATATTCTTTCAAAAATTATGGAAATAGCTAGCATGGCAAATCCGCAAGATATTTTTATATTTTATTACGCAGGACACGGGGTGATGAGTGGTACTTCGGAATTTTTCTTGGTGCCCAACGATGTTACCCAATTGTATGGAGATGATGGCGCACTTCAGCAAAAAGGTATTGCCGCATCCGAATTGAAAAAAATAGCCTCCGGGATTTTGGCCCAAAAACAATTGTATATCCTGGATGCTTGCCAAAGTGCAGGTGCTTTAGCTACTGTGGCTGCTCGTGGAGCGGTAGAAGAAAAAGCCATTGCACAGTTGGCACGTAGTACCGGTACACACTGGCTTACTGCCAGTGGCAGCCAGCAATTTGCTACCGAATTTGACGAACTGGGTCACGGGGTATTTACGTACGCATTGTTAGAGGCACTTTCCGGAAAAGCAGACAGTGGCGATAAACGGGTTACGGTAAACGAGTTAAAAGCATATTTAGAAAGTCGTGTTCCAGAAATTTCAGAAAAATATAAAGGAAGTCCGCAATATCCTTCCAGTTTCGGTTTTGGACAGGATTTTCCGGTAAGTATAAATCATTAAAATTTAAGATATGAAGTATTTATTTTCAAGTGTGGTTATTTTTTCATTAATGTTGCTACTATCTTGTTCAGGTTATGGAGATAAAGTAACCTTCGATGGTACAGAGGTTTATTATAAAGACAATGTTACCCAAGAAATGGCTACCAAAACCGGGGAGTATCTTCAAGAAATGGGATTTACCGATGGTTCTGCAAAGTCGGTGCAATTAACCAAAGATTCTGTATATAACTTTAGAATGGTGGTGCAAAAACAGTTTGAAACGGATACCACCAAGGATTACAGTTTTATGGCGTTAGGGTTTTTACTTTCAAGTGAAGTATTTAACGGTGAGGCTTTAAATTTTCAATTGTGTGACAATACTTTTAAAACCGTTAGGAACATTCCTATAGAGGCTACAAGTAAATAATTAGGTTGTTAGTTATTTATTTAGGAAGGGAGGTGCTTGTTTTAGCATCTCTTTTTTTATGTGCCATTACCTCATAATATCAGTATCCACCGGGGTGTAGCCTAAATGCCTGCTCATGGAAAGGATTTGCCCTTTATGATGAAATTCGTGCGTGGTAACGTGGGTAAATAATTTGAGTTTGGACGCAGTTCCTTTTATACCTGTTCTTGTTTCAAAAGGAATTTCAGTTTCAAATTCAGTTTCCATAAAGAGCTTCATGAAATTATTTATGTCTTCATATATTTTCCGTATTTCTGAAAAAGTGTATTCCTTTTCGTAATCCAAAAAATCAACGTGTTGTTGTAAGGCTTCAGACTCGATCCAAAACTTGTAACAATTGGCATTATGAAGCAATAAATATTGAATGGAGGCATTGCCAAAGGTAGGATTCTTGTGTAAAAAATGTGCTTCAGAAATACCTTCACAATATTCTAAAAGTACCTTTCTTGAAGAAACTATAAACTCGTATTGCTGTTTTAGATTTTCCAAAAACTATAATTTTTGGCTCAAAGAATACCAACCTCCACCATTCATCACTTCAACACCGTTTGAACGTAAAATAGCTGCTGCACTACCACTTCGCATGCCACTGGCACAACAGGTAATTACAGGTTTGTTCCATTTTTTAATTTCTGCCATTCTGGTGGCAACTTGTTGTAACGGAATATTTTTTGAACCGGGAATCGCACCGCCTTGGTATTCGCCTTTAGTGCGAACGTCCAAAATAACGGCGCCACGGCTCTTAAAATCTTGAATTTGTTTTGTCTTATTTCCGAATAAAAAACTGAATAATCCCATAATGTCACCCCGAGCGTAGTCGAGGGGTCTTTTTAATTAATACAAAAATTTAAAGTAAAGATAAGCCACTATTAATTAAGTGGGCAATTTTTGGTTTACGTGTTTGTAGGTCGTTTAAATGCTGAAAAACTTTCTGTGAAAGGTCTGAATTTGTTGTTGAAACCAACTCATAAATTTCCAACGGAAGTAACCAATCATCGTGATAATGTGTTTTCAAAATATGAAATACTCCGGAAAGAAAGTCTTCATTTTCATTCTTATTTTCTCTATAGTCTCGAACGTGTTGGTATAATCTATTCAGATTTTTTTCTTCTTTGGAAAGGGCTCCGCGAATGGTTTCTGTGTCACTAGCTTTGTGAGTAACCAAATCGAATGAACGATAGTCTGCCGGTCCTGCAAAAGCCGAAACAATCTCTTTCCCCACAGCCATATCGAAATCACCCATTTCTGGTAAAAACAGTACTTCTCCTTTGTATTTTACCCAACAATCGGTAAACTGAATAAGCATTAACTTTCCGTTGAGATTACGCATCCCGGTCACGTTCATGCCTTCTACCGTAATCCCACTTTCAAACTCAAACGAAATAGGTTTTCCATCGTAAAAATTGTAGGCTTGTAAATCGCGCGGACCCATATTTTCAATAGACAAGTTGATTCCTTTCAATTTTCCCAATGGAGACCGAAATCCATTATTATGACGACTTACGCCATGCCCAATCATTTCTTTTTCGCGATAGGCAAGTGCGGTTTCTCCTTCGGTTTCAAAATACACTACTTCATTGTCGTCATTCTGAATCATTCGGGTAAAAATGCCACTTATCTGTAATCCTGTACTTAATTCAATAGTACCAATTTGTTTGGATCCAATCAATTTTTTCAATCCGCGCCATCCTCCTTTTCGCACTGCCATGGTATTGGCAAATTCTTCCAAAACTTCCTGTAAATAAGCAAAGTCCGGTGTTACAAATAATTGCGGTTGTGGTTTGGTAATGTCGAAATCTTGGTAGGCAGCATCCATAGAATAGGGGAGTTTTTTCACTTCTTCTTTCATACACCACTCACTTTCCCCAATGGATGAAAGTAGTCCGGCACCATAAATTTTCGGATTTTCAACCGTTCCTACCAAGCCATATTCTACAGTCCACCAGTGTAAGTTTCTAATTAAAGAAATCTCACTTTCTTCTACTTCTTTTTCTTGTAATTCGAGTACTTTGGCTTCGGCAGCATCAATTTTTTCTTTTGAAGTCCCTTCGGCTTCTTTTAAAATGGAAAGCATCCGTACCGCCTCGTACATTTCAGTGTCGTGCGCACTGGAAATGGCTTTGGCACCTATTTCTCCAAATCGGCGTAAATATTCGGCATAATCGGGACTGGCAATAATAGGCGCATGTCCTGCCCCTTCGTGAATAATATCGGGTGCAGGGGTGTATTCGATGTTTTCTAACTGACGAATATCACTGGCAATGACCAAAATTTTATAGGCTTGAAATTCCATAAAAGCATTGGGCGGAATAAATCCGTCCACCGCCACAGCCGCCCAACCAATTTCTTTCAGGATTCGGTTCATGCCATACATAGAAGGAATTTCGTCAATAGAAATACCTGTTTTTTGCAATCCTTCTACGTAACTCTCATGCGCCACCTTGCTTAAATAATCCACATTTTTTCGCATCACAAATCGCCACACTGCTTGATTAATAGGCGTGTATTGCTCATAATTTTGCGGCTTTATGTACTGCTTTAAATGGGGTGGCAGTCTATCAATTAATTCGTTGGTTTCGAAACCTGTTGTCATACGGGGTCAAAAATAGAAAGTAAATGTGAAATTATAATAGTATTGGAAAGAAAGTCTCCCTTTGAAGGGAGATTTAGAGGGATGTTTTTGCTAAATTGCAGTACCTATGAAAACCACTTCCCGCAAAGCCGAAATTATTGCAGAAGCTTCTCAACTTTTCAAAGAAAAAGGCTATAGTGCTGTTACGGTGCGTGACATTGCCGAAGCCATGGGCATTAAGGCAGCAAGCTTATACAATCATATTGAAGGAAAACAAGAAATTCTTTCAATTTTAATTTTGGACTTGGCCAAAGAGTTTATTAAAGGAATGGAGGATATTTTAAAAATGAAGATTTCCCCACTTCAGAAAATTGAAAAATTGATTGAATTGCATATTGATATTACCGTAAATCAATCGGAAGCGTTAGCCGCCTTAAATAACGATTGGATGCATATGGGAGCCGATGATGTTCACCATTTTGTGGCTATGCGCGAAGCGTATGAAGAAAATTTCAGAAATATTATAAAAGAAGGCATTTCTTTAGGTCAATTGCAGCCGCGACATCCCGAAGTAATTTTATTCTCTATCCTTTCTACCTTACGAACCTTGTATGTATGGTATCAAAAAAGAGGAAAGTTGGATGTAAATATTTTAAAACGCGATATGGTAGCTGTATTAATAAGAGGAATAGTATAAAAGTCCCCTCCTTTTGGGAGGGGATTTAGGGGTGGGACTTGTAAATTAAACTAACAAGTGTTAGTTTTGTTCATTCAATTTTGGAAAATGGTAACATTTCATAAAATAACACTGTCTGAAGTGTATAAGGAAACCAAAGATACTACGGTATTGGGTTTTAATATTCCAAAGGAATTACAGCATGAATTTTCTTTCCAGCAAGGGCAACACCTTACATTAAAAGCCATACTTGATGGCAAAGATGTCCGTCGTTCCTATAGCCTTTGTTCTAGTCCGTTGGAAGGTATTTGGCGTGTGGCTGTAAAGGAAATTCCCGGTGGGGTATTTTCGACCTATGTAAATGAATCGCTTACTGCAGGAGATTCTATTGAGGTAATGGCTCCCAGTGGGACATTTGGTGTAAAATCTGCGCCGGAAATTCCCAAAAACTATCTCTTTTTTGCCGCCGGTAGTGGAATCACTCCCATTTTATCTATGATAAAAACGCATTTGGCGGTAGAGCCCAATGCTACTTGCAAGTTGTTTTATGTGAATAGAACCGCAAAAACCATTATCTTTAAGGAGGAGCTGGAACAACTTCGGAATCAATATTTTGGAAGGTTGGAAATTTATTATTTCTTAACCAAAGAGCAACGGGACATTGAGTTGTTTAATGGGCGTTTTGATGAAGCAAAGATGAAGGTTTTAACAAAAACCTTTATCGATATTCCGGATACCAACGAAGTATTTTTGTGTGGCCCCGAGGAAATGGTTCATTTTGTAAGTGATTATTTAATAAAGGCTGGACTTCCTAAGGAATTGGTTCATTTTGAATTGTTTGTCACCGGACTTTCAGAAGAAGATAAAGCCAGAGCAGAGCGATTGGCACAACAAAAAGTGGAAGGTGTTGAGGTAACCATTATTGATGGTGGAAAAGAATTCCATTACACCATGACCGACGACTACGATAACTTGTTGGATGCGGCCTTGG
>JAGQZA010000088.1:3101-10020 GCA_020435805.1 Flavobacteriaceae bacterium | reverse complement strand
TATAGGATGCCTATTAATAAGGAAATAATACTCCAAATACTATAATTTAGAAATATTTTAAGGGCTTTCAGCGGCTGAAATTTAAAAGTTTAGGGATACCTTATCTACAAAAGTAGATAAGGTATCCCCTTGAGAAATTATATTTAATTGCAGATTACTTTTTTGGTTAAGATACCTTCTTTAAATTCAAGTTTTAGGATGTACACCCCTTTTGCAAAATTTTCTGTTAAGATTTCGGTAGTAGTCCCATGAGCTACCTTGACTCCTGAAATAGTAAATACAGTGTAGTTTTTAAAGTTTACACTAGTATTCAAAACAATTTTCAGCATATCGTTGGTTGTAACAATTTTTACTTCATTTTCAAGAACTGTATCTGTAATACCCAAAATATCTTCAGAAACAGGATTAAAACCAGTCCATAGTGCACCTACGTCTGTAACATAAACTCCTAACGTGCCTGCTGGAATATGTAGGTGTATGGTGCTACGATCTGCTGCAAAGGTGTCTCCAGCTCCGGTTGTAATGATAGGCGGTGTTAACGCAAAGCTAAAAACATCTGTTAATGGATTGTTGTTAAAGGCAACATTGCCAATGTTTGTTACCGAAGCGGGAATATTTACTACTGCCAAATTATTATCTGCAAAAGCCCCAGCTTCAATAGCTAATAGATTCTCCCCAAAAGTTACCGTAGTTAAATTGTTATCTTGAAAAGCCCCAATACCAATACTGGTTACATTTTCAGAAAAAGTAAATGAGGTTAAGTTATTGCCAGTAAACAAATTGTGGCCAATAGAAGTTAAACCATTTGGAATGGTAGCACTAGTTAAGGCATTACTTTGAAAAGTGCTATCTCCTAAACTCGTTACACTATCTGGTACAACAATAGCTGTTAATGCGTTGGAGGCGAAGGCAGCCTGCCCTATTTCAGTAACCGTATTAGGGATGTTAATGTTAGTTAGATTATTATTAAGAAAGGCTTGTTGCCCAATGGTGGTTACACTCGTTGGAATGGTTGCATCGGTAAGCCCAGCATTATCAAAAGAATTATTTCCAATAGCTGTAACATCATAATTATAAAGACCATTAACTATGGTATTGGGAATGGTAACTGAAGCCCCGCCAGCTGTATCATAGTCCAATGTTTTTACAGTGTTTGGTGACAACGAAGTTACTTCGTAGGTAATAAAATTAGAAATATAGGTACTGCCTACTACCAGTTGCTGTGTCACAGTATTAAAGCCTGTCCATTGGGCTCCTGTGTCTGTAACATAGGGTCCCGAGGTTCCTGCGGGAATAAATAAATCAATCGTGCCTCTATTAGCGGCAAATGTATCAAAACTATCTCCAGTGGTAACTATGGATGGAGGTGTTATTGCTTCTGAAGTAACACTAGTTAAAGGATTTCCATTAAATGCTTGTTGCCCTATGCTTGTTACATTCTCAGGAATGGTAATGGTTGTTAACTGATTAATATAAAATGCACCGGCACCAATAGTAGTAACATTGCTAGGAATTGTAAGTGCAGCTATCTGGTTTTGAAGAAAGGCATTGTCCCCTATGATTTGTACACTATTTCCAAGTGTTAATGTTGAAATTTGATTGGTATTAAAGGCATTTTGACCAATACTTACAACATTGTCAGGAATCACTAGGCTGGTAATTTCATTATTGATAAAAGCCTGACTCCCTATACTTATTAGATCATTTGGAAGTACAATATTGGTTAAGTTATTATCTGAAAAAGCACTATTTCCAATACCAATAATATTACTTGGTAGTGTTACTGAAGTTAACAAATTAGAACTAAAAGCATTAGCCCCTATAGTAAATATATTGCTTGGTATGGTAACAGTAGTGAGTTGGTTCACAGCAAAAACAGAAGTTCCTATGCCTGTCATACCTGTTGATATTGTCACACTACTAAGTTGATTGTTGAGAAAAACTGCATTTCCAAGTGTAGTAACGGTATTAGGTATTACCACACTGGCTAAAAGATTATTTCCAAAAACACTATCTTCAATGGTGGTTACACTGGTGGGTATGGTAATTCCAGTTAGTTGATTGCTTAAAAAAGCAGACTCTTTAATAATGGTCACACTATTGGGTATTGTAACACTTGTTAACGATTTTCCTGCAAAAGACCCTGCGCCGATCTCGGTAACACTATAGGTAATAGTATTAAATGTAACAGAGGTTGGTATTACTACCGTTGTCCCTCCGGTAGTATCATAATTTGTAGTTTTTACTTCGTTTGGTGAAGTGGAAGTTACTTCATAGGTAATAAAATTTACTACAAAAGTTTGTGAATATCCTATTGAAGTTATCAATAAAAATAAAAGTATAAGTAGGTTATTTTTCATGATTTAGAGTTTTAAAAGTTAATTTTTTTTAATAATCCATTTTTATGAGTTTACCAGTAAGGTCATAAGAAAATGTAAAAGTGGTTCCGCCGTTTTCTGGTTCAAGCTTTACATAATATTCCGTTTTTGAAACCTCTCCATTTTTCGGAAAATAGATATAGGCCATAGTTAAAGAAGGGTTTTCGATTTTTTTTTCTGCGGTTAACTGTTCCTTCGATTTTTCAATTAAATTTCCTAAAGTGGAAAGATTGATGTTGTCATCCAGCTGAAACATAAAGTCTGATGCCTTGGTACCTTCTGGAATTTCAAGAGTCACATCGGAGGTTTGATTCCAATTCCCCTGGCTCATGGTCCATTGCCCCATCGCCAACGATTCTGGAGCATCAGTTACCGTAGTACTAATCATATTGCCAATAGACTTGTTGTGTATTATGGTTAACTCTGTAAAGTAGGCGTCGTTACCAAATTTCCCTTTAATTTCTTTCTCTATGGAAGAAAACCCTTCAGAATTGGCGGGTTCTTTTCCTGCGCCTCCACCACAAGAGATAAGTACTGCTGTAAAGAATGTAATTGCTGATAATTGTATTTTTTTCATTTTTTTGTGTTTTAAAATTTATGTTTAGTCTTCTGCTTCTTCTCTTCCAAAAAAATAAAATAAAGCTCCGCCTCCAAAGATGAATAAGCCTCTTAGTACCCAACCCACGGTGGTTCCCCACATATCAATCCAAGCCAAAAGGCGTACATTGTAGTTGAATACATAAAGTAGGGCAGAGATAATACCTAATGCGGCTAGTAATAAACCGCCTTTACCAATTTTGTTTTTTAAGTCTTCCATGTGCTATTTTTTTAATTACTGTAAAACTATATTCAGTTTTAATTCAATATTTGTTTTAATGGATCTTTGTGATTAAATCCATATAAAAAAGTGACTAATGTGTTTTTTGTTTTTCATTATAGGAATTTTTTATAATTAGCCTCGCGAAGTGCTATTATATCTAATGTTGTGACGAAACCAATTAAAATAGGGATGAATCAGTAACCCCAAAATTTAGCATTCAAACGGGATATATTACTTTTGTATAAAACAAAGCCCTATTGAAAAATATTTTACTGGCAATAGCACTTATATTTTGTGTATCCAGTTTTTCCCAAGAGTATATTTACAAGCATTTTAACGTTGACGATGGATTGCCCAGCTCCGAAGTCTATGATGTATATCAAGATAAATTGGGCTATATGTGGTTTGCCACAGACAAAGGCTTATCTCGATACAATGGATATGAGTTTGAAAATTTTACCACCAATGATGGGCTTCCGGGCAATACTGTTTTAGGATTTTATCCCCAAGAAGATGGTAGGATATTTTGCTTAGAGTACCATAGCAAAACACTTTTTTATTTTAATGAAGTTTTTGAAGGTTTTACATTATACCCACATAATGATAAAATTAGGGAGCTTAACCATTCAAATACTGTTGTAAAAAGTATAAACGTTGACAAAAATGGAACGCTTACCCTTGGAGGTTATGGCATTAAGGGGTTTATTAAGATTACAGCCAATGGTAAAGTGATAAAAGAGTATAGTAAAGACTTAATTCCGGAAGTTTCTTATCCAAAAAGAAAGCCACACTTAAAACTGGGAGTATTGACCGATAGTAAAGCTTTTGGAGTTTTATATTTTAACTTCAATTCTGATGAAAACCTCACAATTATTCCCATACAAAATAACTTAACATCAAGAATTAATGTTACTTATTTAAATGATAATCAATATGCCTTTATAGACCGTAAATTGGGGATTGCTTCAAAAACGGGTAGTGTTATCTATTATGAAAGTGAACAAAATCCTATCGGGATAAAACGCATCAATGACCATACGTTTTGGGTAGGTTATTATAGTAATGGTGCTGAAATTAGAGCAACTTCGGGAAAAGTTATAGCTTCTTTTTTACCAAAGAAGTCTGTGAGTAGTTTTTTAATTGATGCCGAAGGCAGTTATTGGTTCACTACACTTGATGATGGCGTTTTTTATATTAAAAATCCTGAAATTAAGTTGTATAAAAATGAGCATGTTAACTTCTTAGTTAAGGATAATTTATCAAATTTATATACGAGCCACCATAATGGGGATATTTACCGTATTAGTAAACTTAAAGAAGAATTACTTTATAAAGGTTCAAATGATAGACCTGCTCATATAGAATTTAATTCAGCTACCACTCAAATTTACGGAGTGAGTGATTACAAAATGTACAATTTTACCAAAAAAGAACCTCCCGTATTTATTGGTGATGTGAGAAAGTTGTCTGAAGAAATTTTAGACCCTTTAATTAATGTTGTTTCTAACGCATTTAATGTAAAAGCAAATGATAGTATAGCGTATTTTAATGTTGGAATTAGAACCGAAGATGTTTGCCTCTTTAAAGATACAATATTTATCGCAACACCATCAGGATTGTATTTCCAAAAAGATACTCAGGCAAAGCCTTATCTTAAATCGCCCCTTTTACAATCCCGATTATATGATATAGATATAAATAAACAAAAAAATGAGGTATATATGGCATCTCAAGGGTATGGGGTTATTGTGTATGGAGATAGCATTTATAATATATCAAAAAATGATGGTCTTACCAATGATATTATTAGTGAAGTTCATGTTGAAAATGATTCAACGCTCTGGGCATGTACCAATACAGGGCTTAATCAAATTATTTTTAACCCAAACAAAACTTATACTATTAAAACCTTTACTATATCAGACGGTTTATTAAGTAATGATATTAACGATATTGAAGTAGTTGGTGACACGGTTTGGGTGGCTACAAAAAATGGGCTGTGTTACTTCAATAAAAATAACATAAACAATACTAATTCATCACAAATAATATCCTTAAGCCTAAAAGAAATAAAAGTTAATAACAATTTGCTAAACTTAAACCGAAAAAGGTTTAATTATGATGAGAACGAAATAAGTTTTACGGTACAGGCAATATCTCAAAGAAATGCTGAAAAAATAACTTATCTATATAGACTAAAGGGTGACGAGGATACTTGGCGTAAAACAAAAAAAAGAGAAATAAATCTTCTGTCATTAGCCCCCGACAACTATACTTTTGAAGTTAAAACTGAAATTGATGGCTTAGAAAATAAGCTGCTAATTCAGTACCCCTTTAAAATTTCACCTCCCTTTTGGAAAAGTTGGTGGTTTATAACAATCTGTGTTGTATTACTTATAGCACTTATATACTTGTTTTTTAAAATTCGTGTGCTGTCTTACAATAAGGATATTATTCGTGAGGTTTTAAGATTAGCCCTTAAACGGCTAAAAAGGGAAGAAAAATTTTATTTTTTTAGGTCAAATGGTGAGGATTTTAAAATTGCAACAGATAAAATTTTATTTGTTCACGCACAAGGGAATTATCTCGATATCCATACTACAAAAAAAAAATATACCATTCGATACAAAATAGGGAATTTTATTAGTAGCACTCCAGATAGTCTGGAGTATTTAAGAATCCATAGATCCTACATTATAAGGATTGATCAAGTTACAAGTAAAGGTAAAAATTGGGTGGTTGTGAATGATATAAAATTGCCAGTGGGAGAATCTTATTTACCAGCTTTAGATAAACTGCAGTTTTGATTTGTTGTAAAAAATAAAAAACCCTTTACCTTAGTTTTTCTAAACCAAAAAACGCCCTATTTTTGCCTATGCAAAACAACGTCCTCATTTTAGATTTTGGTTCGCAGTTCACACAACTTATCGCAAGACGGGTTCGAGAGCTTAATATCTACTGCGAAATTCATCCTTATCACCATATTCCGGAAGATCTTTCAAGTTTTAAAGCCGTCATCCTATCGGGGAGTCCCTTTTCGGTGCGCGCCGAGGATGCTCCGCATCCCGACCTTTCTGAAATAAAAGGACACAAACCCCTGTTAGGGGTTTGTTACGGCGCGCAGTACCTCGCTCATTTTTATGGAGGGGAAGTAGCACCATCCAACACCCGTGAGTACGGCAGAGCCAAGTTGAATACCATTTTGGATAGTTCCAGTTTATTTATGAATATCCCGGAAGATTCACAGGTTTGGATGAGTCATAGCGACAGTATCAAACAACTACCCGATAAGGCTATCCGATTGGCAAGTACCGAAGATGTGGCCAATGCAGCCTACCAAATTGAAGGCGAGGAAACCTATGCCATTCAGTTTCATCCCGAGGTCTATCACACGATCCACGGAAAGCAATTATTGCAAAACTTTTTGATAGAGATAGCAGGTGTGGAGCCCAATTGGACTCCGGCTGCCTTTGTAGATACTACGGTGCATGAATTGAAAGAAAAATTAGGAAACGATAAAGTAGTGTTGGGCTTAAGCGGAGGTGTTGACTCTACTGTGGCGGCTGTGTTGTTGAACAAAGCTATTGGTAAAAACCTCTACTGTATTTTTGTAAACAACGGATTGCTCCGAAAAAATGAATTTCAAAATGTGTTGGATCAATACAAACACATGGGACTTAATGTAAAAGGAGTCGATGCTTCGGCACGCTTCTTGAAAGCC
>JAGQZA010000088.1:0-3001 GCA_020435805.1 Flavobacteriaceae bacterium | reverse complement strand
CGAAAAGCCATCGGGCGTGTGTTCATTGAAGTATTTGACGACGAAGCACATTTGGTAGAAGATGTAGATTGGCTCGCACAAGGCACTATTTATCCCGATGTAATTGAAAGCGTTTCGGTAAATGGTCCTTCAGTAACGATTAAATCGCACCATAATGTAGGGGGCTTACCCGATTTTATGAAGTTGAAAGTGGTGGAACCCTTACGGATGCTATTTAAAGATGAGGTGCGTAGAGTAGGAGCCGAAATGGGTATCGACCCCGAGCTGTTGGGAAGACACCCTTTTCCGGGACCCGGATTGGCGATTCGTATTTTAGGGGATATTACTGAAGAAAAAGTTCGTATCTTACAAGAGGTTGATGCCATTTTTATCGACGGACTTAAAAAATGGGAGTTATATGATAAAGTATGGCAGGCGGGAGCAATCCTTTTACCTGTGCAAAGTGTAGGGGTTATGGGAGATGAACGCACCTATGAAAAAGTAGTGGCGTTACGTGCGGTTGAAAGCACCGACGGAATGACGGCAGATTGGGTAAATTTACCGTATGCTTTTTTACAAGAAACGTCCAATAATATAATAAACCGTGTAAAAGGCGTTAATAGAGTGGTATATGATATTAGTTCAAAACCACCCGCCACAATAGAGTGGGAATAAGATTTTAAAACCATCAATTGCGTGAAATATTTAGTAGTAATTTTTTCTTTTTTCTTTTTTATTTCCTGCATTAGCTATGCTGAAATTCCAGCGCAGGAAACTTATAAAACCCACAAAGTGGAAAAAGGAGAAACCGTGTATAGCATTGCCAAAAAGTATGGCGTAACAGAAGAAGCCATTTATAGGTTAAACCCAGATGCTAAGCATGCTTTATCTACCAATAGTTTGCTTATTATCCCTTCTGCCAGTGCTCCCGAACAAGTGGTGACCGAGTATAAATCGCATAAAGTAAAGCGCAAGGAAACTATTTTTGGGATTGCTCAAAAATATGGAATTACCGTAGATGATATTAAAAAATACAATAAGTTTTTATACTCCAGAGGCTTGAAAAAAGGAGATGATTTAATGATTCCCCAATTTGAAAAAGGAGTGAGTTCTCAATCTTCTTCTGAAACAAATAGCGAAACAACAATTACCGTTAAAGACACACAAATTCATGAGGTGCTCCCCAAAGAAACCTTTTATGGTATTGCAAGAAAATATGGTGTTTCTGTGGCTGAATTAAAAGCGCTCAATCCTGAAATAAAAGAAGGATTAGCCGTAGGAACAAAATTGAATGTACCCAATACTTCAGTAATTGAAGAGGCAATAATTGATGAACGTTTCGATTTTTATGAAGTGCAACCCAAAGAAGGTTTTTACCGTTTAAAAGTAAAATTAGGCCTTTCCGAAGAAGAGATTGTAACTTTAAATCCGTACGCTAAAGATGGGCTTAAAGAGGGGATGATTTTAAAAATCCCTAAAGAAATTTCAGAAACCATTTCAGCAGATGCCAATAAAGTTAACCTTGAGGATAACATAGTAAATGTTGAAACGAAACGATTAGCTGTACTGCTGCCTTTTCAGCTTCCTGAAATTGAAAGAGACTCTGTAGATTCTCAAAAAGATATTTTGAAGAAAAACAGAACCCTTCGCATTGCATTAGATTTTTATAGTGGCGTGCTTATGGCGGCCGAATTTGCCAAAGACAAAGGAATCTCGGTAGATTTACAGGTGTTTGATAGCGAAGGGAGCAACGATGCGCTTTCAAAAATTCTTAACCAAAACGATTTCTCAAATATAGATGCAGTTATTGGGCCATTATTGAGCAAAAGTGTAGAATTTGTAGCGCAAGAGCTTAAAAGTGATGCAATTCCTGTTTTTTCACCCTTGAGTAACAGAAGTATTAAACTTACTTCCAATTTATTCCAAACCCTTCCCGATGAAGATTTGCTAACCAAACAAATGATTCAATTTTTAAAAGATCGAAGCGAAGGAAAAAAGCTCATCCTCATTGCCGATAAAGATAACAAAGCCAAAGAACTAATTTTAGAAGCCATTCCAACAATTACATTACTGGACGCCCGAGGAAAAGGCTTTTTGTATGTGGGAGATTTACAATCAAAAATGGATAGCAATCGTGAGAATTGGTTTGTTTTAGAGTCGAATAACCCGGTTTTAATAAGTAATGTTGTTGGGTTATTGAACGGAATTAATGCTAATGGAAAAATCCGCCTGTTCACCACTAATAAAAACGACAATTTCGATTACGATGATGTGTCCAACGTACATTTGGCGAACCTTGGATTTACATTTCCATCGGTAAGTAAAAGTTATGATTTTGACGAAAAAAATCCTTTTTTGGTAAGTTATAAAAATAAATATGGTGTGCTGCCAAATCGATATGCCGTACGTGGCTTCGATTTAACATACGATGTTTTACTGCGTTTGGCAAGTGCCAAAAATGTATATGATGCCACAGATAGTGATTCAGAAACAGAATATGTGGAAAATAAATTCCGTTACGATAAAAAACTTTTTTCAGGGTACAGCAATCAGGCTTTTTATATCTTGAAATATGGAGAAAACCTTCAACTGGAAGAGGTAAAATAATGGCAACTTCAAAAGTCACATACTTAGGCAATCTTAGAACTTCAAACGAACATCTAAAATCTGGGAACACCTTTATTACCGATGCCCCAACCGATAATCAAGGAAAAGGGGAAGCCTTTTCTCCAACAGATACCGTAGCAACCGGTTTGGCCAATTGTATGCTAACGACTATGGGAATTAAAGCCCAATCATTAGAGGTAGATTTAACAGGCTCCACTGCTACCGTCACCAAAACTATGGCTTCCAACCCACGTAGAATTTCAAAAATTGAAATTGAAATGCACTTACCGGGTGGTATTTCAGAAAAAAATCAAAAGATATTGGAGCATACTGCCAAAACGTGCCCAGTAGAATACAGTTTGCATCCTGAAATTGAAAGAGTTGTCATTTTTATTTGGGGATAAATCCATTCAAT
>JAGQZA010000087.1 GCA_020435805.1 Flavobacteriaceae bacterium | reverse complement strand
GTTTCAGAAGCTTCAGAAACATTTCCGCAGGTTTCATTCGCTTCATTTAATTGAATTTTTGCCAGCGTAAGTAATTGGCCAATATTATCGTGTAATTCCCAACTAATATTACGAAGCGTTTCTTCCCGTATTTCAATTTGCGTTTCAATAAGTTCTTCTTTAAACTTACTTTCTGTTTCCTGTTGTAGGCGCAATAATTTATTCTTTCTTTTCTGAAAAATAGCAAACAATAAAATTACTGTTAATGCCAATCCAAAAGCAATGATTGAAAAAACAATTAAAAACGATTGTACTCCTTCTTGGTCCATAAAAATCCTATCATATAACAACCGTAAAGTATCACATTTAAACTTAATAAAATAATCTGGTAACTAAGCCCCATAATATTGGTGTACTGCGATAGAAAAAAGAGCGGTATCATGCCTACATAAAATAATAGCAACGCTGTAGATATCCAGAAACTAAGCTTATATTTTACGATTAATACTTCATCGCTATTCAATAATTGATAAAAATGAAACAGTGTTAGCACCAATAAAAACAGAGCTCCTGTAACAAAAGTATAGCTATGGTAAACATCCCAACTTTGAAAACAAAGACTTAAAAAAGAAACGATGCTAAATAAAATGCTAAACACAATAACGGCTTTTTTAAAACTTGGTTTTTTTAAGATAGTATAATACCAATAAAAATAAAAAAGCATACTGGTAATAGTGAAGGTATTATAAACCCCATAATTATTTACCAATATAATTTCACCTAATACCGCCCCTAATATTTCAATAAGAAAAGTGTACCATAAAAAATACAAAAAATACTTCTCGTTGGAATTTTTATATTTACTGAAGGTTACAATAGCAATTATCGCTGTCAATAATTCTAAGCCCAGCGGAATATATGAAAGAAACGTGAGGCTCATTTCATTTTAATAATCTTTTGGTGGTTTTCCTCCCTGTGAATAATTTAGGGCATTGATACTATCTATATTTTGTTGGGTGTCTTCCATTGGGAAAAAACCTCGTTTTAGCGTATTGGTACTTTTGGCTGTGGGGACTATAAAAACGGTACTGTAACCGGGATCGGGATAGTTCCCTTGCGCAGGATAAGCTCCCAAATAAATACGAAGACCCAAATCTGTCTTGCCCATTCTGGCTGCTTCTTGCTCTACATAAGCAATATATTTTTTTACAGAATCTAAAGAAAACCAAAACTCTCGGGTATCTTCATATCCTAAAGTATCATTTAAAATGGTGGCACGAGTTTGCTTAAAAGTTTCCTCTAATCTATTGGCGTCTTCTACCGAAATGGTTTGAGCCGGGGGTTTTACCACTACATCTTCACAAGACGGAAAAAGAATAATTGAAAAAAAAATCATGACAACCATGAATCGGGGATTTGAAAATAGCTTCATATCTATTACGTTTTTTTAAGGTTTACGTAAAGTTAGATATTATTTAGCTAAAAATGAGAGCCCATTGAAATTACAAAATCTGATATTATAATTAACTAATTGATTACCAATTAATTAATTATAATTTCTTCATAAATTGGGGTAAAAAACCGCAAAAAAAAGGGGATTTTCCTTAACAGTTAAAGGAATTTTCCTTAGTCACTTTCAAACCCTTTTATTATTCTACGCTGAAGCACATACATGCCATAGCCTATAAAAAATCCAATAAACGTTCCCGCCAATATATCGCTAGGAAAATGGACTCCAACATAAATTCTACTGAAAGAAAAAAGGATAGGCCATAAGTAAAATAAATAGACCCACTTTGTAAATTTTTTTAAACTAAATATCAAAAAAGAGGAAACTGCAAAACTAACTGCGGCATGTCCAGAAAAAAAACTAAAATCTACCGGAAACTGAAGAACTCTAATGGTTTCTGATAGTTCGGGAACATTATTGGGGCGTAATCGTTGCACCGAAGTTTTAGTAATATATTTTACCCCAAAACTGATTAAAAATGTAAAAATAGTGAAGAAAGTAACCCAGAAAGCTTCTCTTTTTTTATAAAATTTCCAAATAAGGATTAAAAAAATTACATAAAGAAAGGTCCAACTTTCAATTTTTGTAACAAACAGCCAAAAAGCATCAAATACATCTGAACCTAAATTATTGAGGTAAATAAAAAGTTCTCTATCCCACTTTTCAAGGGCTTCAACCATTTAAAAGTTTCTTTTTATAGGCCCGGTAGCATCTTCCACATCTTCTTTAACCTTGTCTATTTCTTTCGTGATATCTTTGGAAATATCTTTAAAGTCAAGCCCTTGTTTTTCGGCACTTTTGGTAATCTCATTTTTAATGTCGTCGGTGGCATTTCGAATTTGGCGCATTCCTTTCCCCAAACCTCTGGCAATCTCCGGAACTTTATCTGCCCCAAAAACCATTAAAACGATAAATAGTATAAAAGCTATTTCGGCACCGCTAATGAATAAAATAAATAAAGGCATTATTTGCATAGCACAAATATAATGAAGTTGGGGTTGATACATTAAAAAAGCCCCGAGAAACTATCGGGGCTTTAACTATTTTGAAAAATAAATTACTGTCCTTTTACTTTGTTCTTGAAGGTCTCAAACTCTCCTGCTTTTTCTTCTTTGGGCCAAGTATTGTTTGAAGTGTCAATATCTGCAGTTTCTTCATCCGGATCCACCACAATTTTTACAATTTCCTTTTCAGAACCAATTACTTTACCAACCGATTTGTCGTTCTTTCTCCAAATTTGAGCAGGATAGGTCACTCGCTCTACCGAACCATCGGCATACGTATATTCAGCGATAATAGGCATAGGGATTCCTCCGGGTTTTTCAAAAGTAATCTCGTAGAAGTATTTTGGATTTTTCAGCTTTGCTCTATCAGTTGGCTCCATGGTATCCATAATATACTCTTGCAGGGTAATAACATCGTTAAGTGTATTTGTCTTCATATCTTCAGTAAAATCTTCACTTCCCTCTTCCACTAAATATACTAATGGAGGTAAATCACTTTCCTTCATCCCACGAGATTCCATCATTTCACGAACTTGTTTGTTCATTTTGGAAGTGACATAGAATTTTTTAACACCTTCTACTCCTATATCGGTATAATCTGTGGTATAAAACCACTCTCTCCAAAACCAATCCAAATCTACCGCCGAAGCATCTTCCATGGTTCTAAAGAAATCTTCGGGGGTGGGGTGCTTAAACATCCAACGCTGTGCATAGGTTTTAAAGGAATAATCAAACAAGTCTTTCCCCATAATGGTTTCACGAAGAATATTTAATCCTGTAGCGGGTTTAGAGTATGCATTGGCTCCAAAATTATAGGTATTTAGCCCCTTGGTCATGATGGGAGCCAATCGATCTTGGTCGCCAGCCATATAATCTACAATATTCTTGGCAGGGCCGCGACGGGAAGGGTAGGTTTTATTAGGCGCTATGGCATCGGGATATGCCACTCCAAAATCTTGCTCGGCAACATACTGAACAAAGGTATTAATTCCTTCATCCATCCATGTCCATTGACGCTCATCACTATTAACAATCATAGGGAAAAAGTTATGCCCTACCTCGTGAATAATGACTCCAAACATTCCATATTTGGTTCTTTCACTATACGTTCCATCTTTTTCCGGACGGCCATAGTTCCAACAAATCATAGGGTATTCCATTCCTTGGTTTTTGGCATGCACCGAAATGGCTTTGTGATACGGATAATCAAAAGTCATTCTTGAATACGATTTCAAAGTACTTGCCACTAGTTTCGTGGACCAATCTTCCCAAAGGGGATTTCCTTCAGGAGGGTAAACAGATACTGCCATGACATCGCGGTTTCCTATTTTAACCGCCATCATATCCCAAATAAATCTTCGGGAAGTAGCAAAACCGTAATCACGTACATTTTCTGCACGGAATTTCCAAGTTTTTGTGGTCGTTGCAAATCCTTTGGAGGCAGCTTCGGCTTCGGCTTGGGTTACAATAATAACAGGCATATCATAGCTTTTCTTGGCACGCTCGTAACGCTCCATCATGTCTTTTGAAAAAACCTCTTTTCTATTCAATAATACTCCGGTAGCATCTAAGGTATGGTCTGAAGGCACTGTAATACTTACATCAAAATTTCCAAAAGGAAGAGCAAACTCATCTCTTCCCCAAAACTGGCTATTTTGCCATCCTTCCACATCGCTATAGACACACATTCTAGGATAGAATTGCGCAATTACGTAGCCTTTGTTCCCATCTTCAAATACCTCGTACCCGCTTCGGGCACGGTCTATGGTATGGTCTGGGATATTATACCACCACTTAATAGAAAAACTAAATTTTTCTCCTGTTTTTAAATGTTTTGGCATCTCCACGCGCATCATGGTTCTGTTAACGGTATGAGGAAGGGGTTTCCCGTTTACGTCTTTTACCCAATCTATTTTAAAACCACCATCAAAACCTTCGCCCATATATTTGCCAACAAAATCGGCAGTAGTCTCGGCAGGAAAAGCACCACTGGGTTCAATTAAAGGGGTTTTTGAATCACGTGCCCGCACATTTTGATCGAGTTGTACCCATAAATATTCTAAGGCATCGGGTGAATTATTGGTGTAGGTGATGGTTTCTTCTCCATAGATTCGGGAATTTTTATCATCCAATTCAATATTCATCACATAATCTGCTTGCTGCTGATAATAATTGGGCCCGGGGGCACCGTTGGGTGAACGGTACATATTGGGGGTAGAAAATTCTTCGTACAATTGTTTAAAACGATTGTTGTTGTAATGCCCCGGCTTGCGCTCCTCTTTTTTCTCGGTATTTTCCTGAGCCATTAAAGTTCCGGCCATCAAGAAAACTACTGAAAGAGAAAGGTATTTAAATAATTTCATAGTATTTTGATTGTTGATTATTAAAAAAGTCTCTAAAAATAGTTTTTATTATTCAGTTTGTTTTGTTTCTAATGGAAGTTTAACAAACCCTTAGGATTCTCTTTATCAAGTATCAAACTTTTTTTGCTATCCTTATTTTTTACGTGAATGATGTTTTGCTGTTCAGGACTAATTTCAAACAGCATTTTATTTTCGATTTCAATATTTTTAAACTCTGAAATATCTTCACTTTCCAAGTAGATTTTTACTACATCCACCTCATATTCACGACCCACATACGTTATTGAAGCTTCTTTTCCATCTACCCAAATCTTAAATTTTTGAAGCGCATATTTCTTTAAAAACGCTTCAGCTTCTTTTGCTTCTTTTTGAGTTGCCAAACCAAGCGAGGTATTATATCGTTCCTGCAACACATCTTCAATATCGTCTATAAAAAGTTTTGTAATAATTTGCAAGGATTGCTTTTCCTGTACATATTCTACCTTGGTGGTACTTACGTAAAATTTGTGGACATTAGCGGCTGTAAGAATAGGAATAATAAGCAGTAAGATAATTTTTGAAAAATTCATTTTAACTTTCTTGAAAGTTATATGACTCCTAAAAGCCGATTTTGTTACACATATTATTCTTTTTTTTCCGAAATTCTATCATTGTAAATGAGCCCCTTTTCTGAAAAGATAGCTAAAACATTAGCATAATTTTCATTTTTAAAATCGGTTTGCAACGAACTCGTTTCGATACAAAATAATAAAAAATCATACACCCTATCTTCCGGGACTTGATACGATTCCCAAAAAAAGGCAGCATCATAGGTATTCAAAATCTTCGATACCGTGACATTTTCATTCTGCCATTTCCGTTTAATTTTCAATTTTTTGTAATAGCCATTGAGGTATTTATAAAGCCCCTCAATATTTACAGCTGTGGGGGTAATGACTTGCCCAATTAAATTAGGTATTTTCTCCTGCGGAACACCCTTGAAACCTGGGATACCCACATCATCAAAATTAAATTGCTTTTCGGTCTTAATTGTTTTTATGTCAAGTTCTAAATTGCCTGTTAATTTAGGACCTAAAAAAACTTCATCCAACTCATTTACTAAGGGTTCTAAAGATATGAATAGCTCCCCTTTCTCAAAAATTTCTGGCGTAATGACTACTTTTCCGGGCACATAAATAATAGACGAAATTAGCAGCGTATCCAACGACCTTACCACAATACTAAAAGCTCCATCTCCATTGGTCACTGTATTATATCGTGACGTTATATTTAAAATATGAATCCCCTCAACATCTATTTCATTTTTTATGGTTCCCGAAATTCGTTTTTCCTGACTCAATACCCTCGAAACTCCACTTAAAAAAAAGAGGAACAAAAAGAAAAAAGTTCTTAAAAAAAGTTGGCATTTTAGAAACATTGCCTAAATATAAATCCAACTTTTGTAACCTATTCTTAAAATGCCCGCTAAGGTTTTGTTAAATTTGAAAAGTAATACCCTTGTTTTATAAATTCAATATGAAAAACCTTATTGTTGCCAGCACTTCAACCTTGCATGGAAGTGGTTATCTAGAATATATCCTTCCAGAGCTTTCAACACTTTTTTCTACTGCTGAAGAAATTCTTTTTATTCCCTATGCCCGTCCCGGCGGAATATCCCACGATGCCTATACTGAAATTGCCCAAAAGGCTTTTTCAAAAATCAATAAAAAAGTGGTGGGGTTACATACCTTCAGTAATCCTATAGATGCCATCGAACATGCGCAAGGTATTTTTACAGGTGGCGGAAACACCTTTGTTCTGGTAAAACAATTGTATGAAAACAAAGTCATGGCTCCCTTGCGAGAAGCATTATTCTACGGAACTCCCTATTTAGGTACTAGTGCCGGTAGTAACATTTGCGGACAAACCATGCAAACTACCAACGATATGCCTATTGTGTATCCGCCCTCTTTTAAAACGCTGGGCGTTTTGCCGTTTAATCTCAATCCGCATTATTTGGATCCGGATCCTAACAGCAAACACATGGGCGAAACCCGAGAAACCCGAATTAAAGAGTTTCATACCCAAAACAGCCTCCCTGTTATTGGCCTTCGGGAAGGAAGTTGGTTACGGGTACAAGGCGATGATATTGAATTACAAGGAATGTTGTCTGCAAGGGTTTTTGAAAATGGAAAAGAACCTTACGAAATTACAAATAGGGCTAAAATTGATTATTTTTAAATCATGAACCGAAAAGATTTTTTAAAAACTTCCTTACTCCTTGGCGGAATGAGTCTTTTACCCGCTTTTTCTGAAGAAAATCAGCTTCAGGATTTTACCCAAGACCAGCTTATTGGGAAAGGCAATCCTGATCTTCGGGGAGAAAGTTACCTTACTACCATGCACAAGGACACCGTATTAGCGCTGCAAAAAATGAAAGCTGAAGCCGCTAAAGAAAATATCAAAATTGAAATAGTTTCGGCTTACCGAAGCTTTCAACGGCAAAAGGAAATCTTTGAAGGCAAGTACTCCCAATATACTTCCGAAGGGCTTACCCCAATACAAGCTATCGAAAAAATTATTGAATATTCTACCATTCCGGGGACTTCACGCCACCATTGGGGTACCGACCTCGACCTGATAGATGGCAATGCTAAGCGCCCTGAAAATGTTTTGGTAGCCAGTCATTTTCACGGCAACGGTCCTTTTTGCAAAATGAAAGAATGGATGAACCAATATGCAGAGTCCTTCGGATTTTATGAAGTCTATACCGACAATCATAACAGAAAAGGCTTCAAATACGAGCCTTGGCATTTTAGTTATGCTCCTGTTTCCATCCCCATGTTGCAAGCCTATAAAAAACTGGATTTGAAGAAAATTCTTTCCGAAGAAAAGGTAAAAGGAAATGAACACTTTACCGATGCCTTTATTGAAAAATACCGTGCGGAAAATATCCTGGATATCAATCCAAAACTTTTGTAACTTTAAAACACACAAAATCAAAATCATCATGAGAGGAAGTTGGAAAATAAGAATCATCATCGGGCTATTGATTGTGGCTTTTGGCTATGTTAAGTATTGCTCCAGTAAAGAAACTAACCCATACACAGGTCGTGAACAAGCCATTGCGCTAGACCCCGAGCAGGAAATTGCACTTGGCTTACAAAGTGCGCCGCAAATGGCACAAGAATATGGTGGATTGTACCCCAACCAACAAATGCAAGATCAAGTAGATATCGTAGGTCAAAAGTTAGTAAATGCCTCTGTGGCAAAGGAAAGTCCCTATAAATACGATTTTCATTTATTGGCAGACCCCAATACCATCAATGCGTTTGCGCTCCCGGGCGGACAGGTATTTATTACGTATGCACTGTACTCCCGTTTGGAAAATGAAGACCAATTGGCAGGTGTATTGGGTCATGAAATTGGCCACGTATTAGGTCGCCATTCCAGTGAACGCATTGCCGAAACTGAATTATGGCAAACCATATCGCAAGGAGCCAATGTAGGTGCCGACATGGGTAATCTTGTGGCGGGCATTGGGCAAAACACACTCCTTACCAATGGTCGAGGCGATGAGCTGGAAAGTGACGATTTAGGGGTAAAATTTATGATGCAGGCTGGTTACGACCCCTACGAAATGATTGATGTCATGGAAATTTTAAAAGCCGCCGCAGGCCCCAGCCGTGTTCCTGAGTTTCAAAGCACCCACCCCGATCCCGATAATAGGATTGAGAAGATTAGGGAGAGTATTAAGAAGTATGGGGGATAATTCATTATCTTCATTATGAAATATCTAATTTGTAATATTTCATATTTTAGTAGGCAATATGTTGTAAAAAATTTATATGTATATAGAATTACTTGAAAGATTCAAAAGTAGTATTGCAGGGTTAAGGGATTTTGTGGATTTAATAGAACCAATGCTTAATGAATACCATAAAAAAGAGTCTGAAAAGCATGATGAAGCTTTTTTACCACTAGCATTAGCAAGACAAATTCAAATTGAAAAGGATTTAGACAGAAAAGATCATTTAAAAGAGAGGTTAAAAGAAATTTTTGATGGAGAGATTGAAGTTACAGTAGAAGATTTAGAGGATGAAAAAGAAATCCAAGCCAAAGAAATCCAAAATAAAGAATCTAAAGATGATAGAAAATTTTCATTTAGGATAAAAGGAGACACCTCAAAAATAGATGCTGCATTTGAATTTTCGATAAAGTCCAATGAACAAAAAAATCTATTATATGTCAATTCATTAATTAGTTTACTAAGTTCTGCCGAGTGGTTTTATTCGCAGTTATTACATTTTTTCTATGATAAAAATCCAAATGCTGCAGGAATCAAAAAAAAGACTCTGACTTTAGAGGAATTGAAATCATTTGGTTCAGTTGATGATGCAGAGAAATATTTAATAGACTCTAAAATTGAAGGGCTTCTTCGTTCTAGTTTTTCAGACTGGATAGAAACACTAAAGTTAGAGTTGGGTCTAAGTCTTGGTTATATTAAAGACTATATGAACGAATTAATTGAGATTTATCAGAGAAGAAATTTATTCGTACATAATGGTGGAATAGTGAACTCGATTTATTTATCAAAAGTTAATGCCTCCGAAAAAACTATAGGCGAAAGGTTGGAAGTAAATGAACTTTATCTTGATAATGCGATTGATAAAATTCACGTTTTATTCAGCCTAATTGCGTGTGAACTTTGGAAAAAAGATTTACCTGAAGATGAAGAAAGATCTGACTTTTTAATGGATTTGAATTATGGATATCTTAAGCAAGCCAAATGGGAAATAGCAAAACTTCCAAATACATTTCTATCAAAAGATGCGAAACAACCTACAATTCCTCGAACATATGCTCAACTTAATTGTTTTTTGTGTGAAAAAAGAACGAAGGGTCTAGAACAAATTAAAGCTGAATTGGATGAACTAGATTTTTCAGATAAAACCATTGTTATTCAACTTGCTCTATCATCATTAAAGGAAGATGAAGAAACATTTTTTAATCTTTTACCAAGAGCAATTAATTCTGATGAATTACCAATAGAGTATCTTTTTGATTTTCCAATTTTAGAAGAAATGAGGAAATTAGAAAAGTTCGAAGATTTTATTAATACAAATGAAAAAGTTAAAAAGTATACAGAAAATCAGAGCTCATAAAAAGTCAAAAATATTATTACT
>JAGQZA010000086.1 GCA_020435805.1 Flavobacteriaceae bacterium | reverse complement strand
AAATCCAACACCACAGGCACATCGGTTCCCCGAGGGTTAAATTCCGCCAAACGGTGGGCTTCAATAAACATGGGCTTATCGAACATATCCTTAACCGCCATAAATGCAGGGTTAAAACGCTCCACGTGGCCCACTTGCCCTTTTACGCCGTGTTTTTTAACTAATGCCAGAAGGGTTTCTGCTTCTTCTACCGTTTGGGTAATGGGCTTTTCGATGAATAGATGTTTTCCGGCTTCTACCACTTTTTTGGCGCAATCAAAATGATGTATGGTGGGCGTTACTACATCTATCATATCACAGGCTTGGATAAGCGATTCCATGGATGGAAAACTTTTATAACCAAACTCTTCTTCAATTTGTTTTGCTGAAGATGCATCAGCATCATAAAAGCCTATCAATTCATATTTTGAGGATTGATCTAGTAACTTTAAATGAATTTTTCCGAGGTGACCGGCACCTAAAACGCCTGCTTTTAGCATGGGAAGTATTTTTTCCAAAGATACTTTTTTTGAAGGAAAATTACGAAGGAACGCTTTCAAAATACCGATGGGTTTTAGTAGTTTTGTTTGGAAATCTTAGCGATGCAACAACCTACTCTTGAAACGGCTCGTTTACGCATACGAGAAATGCAACTCACCGATGTAGATGGAGTGTATGCTTTGGATAGCAACCCGAATGTGCATAGATACTTAGGCAATAATCCCATAAGTAGTATTGAAAAAGCGGAGCAATACATTGTATCGGTAAGAAAGCAATATGAGGAATTTGGTATAGGTAGGTGGGCGGTTATTGAAAAAGAGAGTGGAGAATTTATAGGTTGGACAGGGTTTAAATTGAATACGGAACCACTTTTTGGGCACCATCATTTTTTGGACATAGGGTATCGATTGCGGGAAGAATTTTGGGGAAAAGGCTATGCCCATGAATCTGCTGTTGCCTGTATGAATTATGCTGTTGAACACTTAGATTTTGAAATTATTAACGCAATGGCTATGACTAATAATGAGGCTTCTGTTAAAATATTAAATGAGAAATTAGGAATGCGGGAATTAGGCATTTTTGAAGGACATGGAGCTCCCTGCTATTTTTTTGAAATTACTAAGGCTGAATGGCTCGCAAGAATGTATAACAAATAACGAATAACATATTTTTTTGTTAAACCCAGCACCCTATACCTAGGACCCAAAACCCGTAATGAAAGATACTTTTACCCATAAAGGAATGCGAAAAAAGTTGGTGGATACGCTTCGTAAGAAGGGAATTACCAATGAAGAGGTGCTAAAAGCTATTCAAAATATACCTAGGCATTGGTTTATGGACAGTGGTTTTGTAGATCATGCCTATGTGGATAAAGCGTTTCCAATCGCTGCAGAACAAACTATTTCGCAACCTTATACCGTAGCTCGGCAAACAGAATTGTTAGAAATTACAGCAGGAGATACCGTCTTGGAAATTGGAACGGGAAGTGGGTATCAAAGTGCAGTATTGCTGGAAATGGGAGTAACGGTATATACCATTGAGAGGCAAAATGAATTGTTCAAAAAAACCAGTTTGTTTTTGCCAAAAATAGGGTATCGCCCCAAAAAAATGGTATTTGGGGATGGTTATAAAGGCTTGCCAGAATTTGCCCCATTTAACGGTATTGTAGTAACTGCCGGTGCCCCTTTTGTACCAAAACCACTTTTAGCTCAATTAAAAATAGGAGGGCGGTTGGTCATTCCGGTAGGTGAGGAGGTACAAATCATGACTGTTTTTACCCGAACTTCCGGTACCCATTTTGAAAAAGCCGAGCATGGGGAATTTCGGTTTGTGCCGCTATTGGAGGATAAAAACTAATTACTTTTCAGCAATCACTTCTACCATTAAAGGACAACAAATTGTGGCGCCGAGTGTATTTTCTAATTGTTGGAGGTCTTTTAAAGCTACAGGAACATCTTCTTTTTGTAAATATCCCGTTTCAACTAATCTAGGAAAAAAACTTTCATAAAAGGATTTGGGCCATTGCCAAACCAAATCCTTGGGAGTTGCCATTTTTTGCATGGGGCGAAGATGTGTCACTGTCATTCCTAGTTCGGTTACCAAGCCAGGTAAATATCGGCCAATATTTAGGTCGGCATCCATATCGGTAAAGCTTTTGTAGGCTGCTTTAATAGCTTTTGTAAGATGGGGTAATTGTGGTTCTATTTGGTGTGTGGACCAATCATAATATTCGTGAAATACCATTTTACCGCCAGGTTTTAGGGCATCATAGACTTTTTTCAAAATGTTCTCCGGATTTGGAATCCAAGCCAAAGCCCAGCGGCAGTACATTCCGTCTAAACTATTGGGAGCTAATTGCAAGTCGTTAAAATCGCTACAAATAGCTTCAACAGATAAATGATCTTTTTTTGAAATTTCCTTTAGGTGATGAATAAATCCTTCCGATTTATCGATTCCAATAACTTTCCCCGAAGCACCTACAATATAGCCAAGTTCTTTAGTGCAAAATCCTGGGCCACAGCCTAAATCCAAGAGCGTTTGCCCAGCATTAAAATGGGCTAAATTCCAACCATAATGTGCCTCACTTGCCCAAACTTGATGCTGAATACCCAGCCTGTGAAGTTCTATTTGATCGGTTCCGAGGATGTATGCGTTGGATTCTGACATATCTTTTTTTGCATTTCTAAATTACAAAAAGTTTATAGGTTCCAATCCTATTTTCTAATTAAAAAATCAATTAATAACTCATTGTTAGTCAATAGGAATAGATTATATTTGGTAGCCCTTTTCTTACATCGCTTACTTTTTTAAATTGAAATGTGATGAAAACCCCTCTACTATTTTTAGTTTGCTTTTTAGTCTCAACTTTTTTTTATTCACAAGTTGGAATTGGAACAGTAACTCCGGAAGCAAGTTCCATATTGGATGTTACCGCTTCAGATAAAGGATTTATTGCGCCACGAGTTTCGTTACTTAACGTTGCTAATAATGTAAATCCTATTAGCGCTCCAGTTGAAGGGCTTTTGGTGTACAATACCAATGCCTCTGTTACCGGTGGTTCGGGTACGGGATATTACTATTGGAATGGCACCCAATGGACAAAATTGATTACTCCTTCAGCGATAGATGATTGGAAACTTACGGGTAATTCCAGCACGAATCCTACTACCAATTTTGTAGGAACCACAGACAATCGCGATTTGGTTTTCCGAACTAATAATACTGAAGAAATGCGCATTGAATCTGGTGGTAATGTGGGAATTGGAAATAATAATCCATCCTATACGCTGGATGTTGAGGGAGACTTCAGAATTAACGGTGATTTTATTAATCAACAAATTTTAGGAACGCATTCCGGCACTGTTCAATCGGTACCCTTTACAAACCTGGCTTTTAATCCCTTAACAGGAACCGTAAACAGTATTACCATTACCGATGGAAATGGAGTCAATAATTCTGCAGTGTTTATCATCGGATTTGCAAGAGTTTTTGGTGGTAGTTTAAGTGCCGGGACAGGTACTGGTTACGGTGGATATTTTATGGTTTTAGAACGTGACACGAATGCTTCCTTTACAACTTCATCCATACTAACTTATACTTCGGGAGTTTGTTATTTAAAAACTGCTACGGGAGCCTCAGGTTTTGCCGTTGGATTTGGAGGTAGTGGGCATATTTCCTATTTAGATAGTGGATTAACCGCTGGAGTTACCTATTATTACAGATTAACACTTGTACCAAATAGTGTAGGTGTCACTTCAGGAACATTTGAGGTATATCAGCGCGATTTAGTAGTGATGCAACTAAAGCGATAACCTAATAATTTACGTACACATCACCAATAAATGGATCCGGATAATTGGGATCGTTAAGCACCAATACATAAAAATAAGTACCTACCGGAACTACTTTATTTTGTTGCAATATTCCTCTATTAGGAATGGCATCCCAAAGGCCTTCTTCATTGCCTCCTTCGTAAATAAGGTTTCCTTCGCGGCTATAAATTTTTAAATTGAAATTTGGAAATACATCTACGATATAGAAAATTTTGAAGACATCGTTGAGTCCATCGCCATTGGGTGAAATTCCATCGGGAATCATAGGAGGACATTTTTCCACGATGAGTTGAAAGGAACTAGTGGTAAAACAAATTTCATTTTCCAGTCGTACATATATGGTTTGAGGGTTGCTGGTATTTTGAAATTCTCCCGGGTTTTGAATAGGATTACTGTTAAGGGTAGCTTCTTCCAACGAAGTAAAAAATTGTACTGTACCTTGCGAATTGGCTGTGATGGCTTCCAGTAAGTCTTCATCGAGCAAATTAAAAACCGCAGTTTCAAAACCCAAATCACATTCAGTAAGATCCGGTAATTTTGAAATGGCAGGAATGGTTCCAAAAGTGACCAAAATTTGAAATTCGTTATTAAATTCATTTAATTCTTCAACACTGCCTATGCCTACCCCATTGTCATCTACCACTGCAAGCAGGGTAAATTGGTTGGGAATACTTTCCGGTAGATTTACTTCCAAAATTCCGGGTTCACTTCCTCCAATAGCAATATCATTTTGTGTAGCCGATTGCCCAATAAGGGTTGCATTGGCATAAAAAGCAATTTGCGTTCCGCTGGGTAAAATGTTTGTTCCTTTTAAATTATAAACCGAATATTCAATAAGTAAATCCCGTTGTCGGCAGGCATAGATTTCATTGTCGATAGTAATGGTAGCATCCGGAAGCGGACAATTAATGACTTCTATTTGAAAACTGTCTATTACAAAACAATCGGGGTTAGACACTCGAATCCATATTTCCTGCGGGTTTACTGAGTTTTGATAGCTTTCAGGAGAGACAATAGGATTAAGCTCTGCCAAGGCATCTTCTTCGGTATGGTGATAGGTAATGGTATATAACGAATTTATCTGGGAGGTAGCATTTGTTAAATCGAAAATTTCGTCTCCCACCACATCGCAAAGTTCTAAATTATGTAGCCCAGTAATTTCAGGAAAAATTAGTAAGTGAATAGGAGTACTGTCTTCATTATTGTTATCGTCCAATTCATTAATAAGGTCTTGCGGATCCACAATGGCTCTTAATAAAAAATCTACGGGGGTTGAAGCAGGAATAGAAAGATTTATCGTTCCACTTTCTGATTCCCCAACTTGTAAAAAAGTAGTTGTTTGGGCTGTAGCAAGTAAGGTATTATCTGCGTAAAAACCAATGTTAACAGGAGGAAGCCTATCGGTTCCTTTGGTATTATAAACGGTATAGTTTAGTTCCACTTCGGTCTCTCCACATTCGGTAAGCCCTTGAAGATTATCTATGGAGACTGTGGCATCGGGTAAGGCAATATTTAATGTGGTAATAATATTGTTGACCATAATAAGATCCTGCCCAGAGGTTAAATCTATAGCTGCGGAAGTATCCCCGGGTAAAATAAGCCCCTCAACACTGTAAAAATCAATATCCATATTATAGAGCGTATCACTATTGGTATAGGTATTGGTGCCGTTAAAGGCATTGTTGGCAGGGTTTAAAGGAGGGTTGCTTAAAATGGTTCCGTTGAGACGCAGGGTTTCATTCACTGCAATGCCTCGATCGCCTTCCCACGCTAAAAACCCAATTTTAGCTCCCGAATTATCGATGGTTTCAAGGTCGGTAATTTGGATACTTAATGTATTACTATTCTGTGAAACACCTTGTAATCCATCAAATACATTAATTTGGTTAACGGGTAGTGAATCGTCTTCATAAATAATGCTAATGGCCCAACCTCCAAAGTTGGTTGCATTAGGGCAGTAATCTTCAATAACAGCTGTTAGGTCAAGTTCCGAAAGAGTATAAATACCACTTCCTTCGGTTTGTATTTGAGTGGTTACATTGGCATATGCCGAAAAGTAGTTTAAGGAATCATTCAGAAAATAAGAAAAGGTTCGTTCCGAAACAATATCTGTGGCATTCAATTTTACTGCAAAATCCCCATCGCCGGAACCCGCCCAATAGAGATAAGCTGCAATAACATTTTGTGTTGTATCTAAAGTAAGTTCTGCACTGCTTTCGGTTTGAATGATGCAATCTGCCAACAATCCATTTTCTTCAGTATTGAGGGTGTTGCCAAAGGTATATTGATCGTATCGACCTTCAAATTGTTGAAATAACTGAATGTCCTGTGAAAAAAGATTCAAAGGAAAATATACCCATAAAACAAATAGTAAAAATCTACCCATAGCAACGTTTGTTAGCTAAAGATACAATTTTTAAAACTAAATTTTAAGGCAAGAAATGATGTTTTATAAATCACGCTTTCTTAAAATGGCATAGCTACCATAAATGAAAATGCAAGTCCAAACAACACATATTAAAACAGCACTTACCGGAACATCGTAACTTTTCTGGATTTCTTCCCCTACTTGATTGGCAATACTTTGAATAGCCCCCAATCTGGAAAATGGTTCCACAATAAGGTCCGACATAGCATTTAAAGGGAGAAAGTTGTAAACAGAATCGAACAAATTAACATTGGTTCTCACTTTTATATACTGAAAAAGAATGGCGATAAGTCCTTCAATAACCTGCCATAATCCTAAAAAACCTAAGGCAAAAGCCGATTTTTTTACCCAAATCCCTAAAAACATGCAGAAGCTAAAGAAACACACCAGCTTCAGAAAATAGGCAAACATATATTCTAAATCACTGAAAATGATTCCCAATTCGGTATAATCTGAAAAGAATAACCCTAAAATCATGGTTACCACAAATAGGAATACTGTAGAAATAACCGAAAACAATAGTACCACAAGAAATTTTGAAGTAATAAATTCCTTTTTGCTCAATCCGTCAATTAAATTTTGCTTCAACGTGCGGTAGCTGTATTCGTTGGAAACAATAGAAACAATAACCACGGCAAAAAATATTTTGAGCCAAGCCGCTACCCAGGTATTAAAATGCCAAATAAATGGGAAATTAAAAATGCCCTGATCTGCTACTCTAAATTTGACTCCTCCAAAATCGAATTCAATGGAAACAATAAAAGCGATAAAGCAAATGAGGGAAAAATATAAAATCGAGATGGTCTTGGCCGAGCGATTGTAACGTAATTTTTGTAATTCTATATTGAGTAATCGAAGCATGGCGGTTAGTTATTTTGGGTGAGTTGTAGGAACTTTTCTTCAAGGCTCTCTTTTTTCATTTCCAAACGTGATAAAACGATGCCTTTTTCGAATAATTTTTGGTTTACTGCCGCAGCATCAATGGGTTCGTTGAGGTAGGCTATTAAAAGATTTCCTTCTTCTTTAATGGTTCCAAAGGCTTTCATTTCGGTAAGCGCTTGCTGTAAACCTTCTCTATTGGGGCTCTCCAAAAGTACAAATCCGTGGGTGGCATTCATGCCATCTACACTTCCGGTATAAAGACTTACTCCTTTTCGTAAAATAACCACATGGCTGCACACTTTTTCTACTTCGTCCAGCAGGTGAGAGGCTAAAAGAATGGTAGTGCCTTGTTTGGCAATAATTTTTATAATCTCTCGAATTTGATGAATCCCCTGCGGATCGAGACCGTTAGTGGGTTCATCGAGAATCAATATTTCAGGGTCGTTTAACAAGGCCGAGGCAATGGCTAAACGTTGTTTCATCCCCAGTGAAAAGGTTTGAAATTTACTGTCTTTTCGGTCTAAAAGCCCTACCAGTTCTAGCTTTTCGTGAATTTTTTCTTCGGAAACTTCTTTAATTTTACACACCAATTGCAGGTTTTGCACGGCCGTCATATACGGATAGAAGTTGGGACGTTCAATAATGGCACCTACTTTTTTTAAGGCATTGTGGGTGGTATCGCTGCCGTCGAACCAATGAAAATTTCCGGAAGATTTATTTACAACATTCAGCACCACGCCTAGGGTGGTAGATTTACCGCTACCGTTAGGGCCTAAAATGCCATAAACATTTCCTTTTTCAATAGTAAAAGAAAGATTGTTAACGGCCGTAATAGGACCAAAATTTTTGGTAAGATTATTTATGGTTAGAATAGGAGTCACAAAAATGGGTTTTGTTGATTAGCTTGTATGTATGACGAAGCTACGCCATTTCTGTTACATTTTTAATGAGATAATGAGATAATGAAATTATTTAGCTGCTTTATACGAGGTAAATGCTTAATGTGTTTGTGGGTTTGATTAAATATTTTATAAAACTATAATAAGTTTTATTTGTAATAACTAAAACATCTTTACTCCTTTAACCCATAATATTTTATCAATCATTCGATTTTCACAAATTACATCTATATTGGGAATATCAACAAAGTTTGAATGAACTGATTGGGTCGCTTTTTCAACAAACTTCAAACACTCTTTAATCTGATTTGAATGATCTTCTTTAAATTTTTTTATTCGTTTTTGATACTCAGTGTAATTATTTTCAGTTAAATCCAGAGATTTTCGCGTTTGAACATCCATAGGGATAATTTTCCAAGGATTATTTAAAAATAAAACTTTTGACGCCAATGAAACGAGTCTTTTTTTTCTTGAAATATCATTGCCCAATAGTTTTTCAACGAATAAATCTACATTATCAGCATTATTATTTTTAACCCAATTTTGTGTTTCTATTAGGAGCTCCTTACTTGTTCCGGAGGGTATATTTCTTATTATTCTGAATTCAATTAAAAATTTGTAGAAACCATTGGGTACTTTATCCTTATATAAGGATAGTTCAATAGTTCCTTTTTTAAAATTTTGAAACTCTCGAATATAATTTAAATCGGTTTCGTAATACTGTAAAAAATTTCCGATTGCTTTAATTTGAATTGAATTCATTTTTGATAAAGAAAATAATTTAAATATCGACACGTAGCGTGAAGATATCAATTTCCAATAAAATTTCTGTGGGGAGCTTCCCAAAGATAGCTAAAAATAGGATGAGTTAACTGAAGATCGTCAACAATCTGCAAAACAATCTATTACCCTCTTGGTACCTGTATCTTGGCTCTTGATTCTAAAAAAAGCTACGACTTCTGCTCCTTATTAAAATACACCAAGTAGTAATACATCTGCCGCTCCTCGTCCCAGCCTTTTTCTACAAACTTTTCGGCACTTTCAGGATTAATAAAATCCATTTTAATCTGGATGTTAGTATCGAGATTAATGGTGTTTTTTATCTTTTTACGTGCCGCCGTTACCGCTGTGTTGGCAATAGGGAAGGTGCTTACGTCTTCAATACTGTATTTGGGTGCTTTTTCGGTTTTATAATGGCGAAACTCGGGGATGAGGTCTGGGTTATCGATTACCTCATTCATAAAAGCGGTTTCTTCAAACATATCGTTTTTGGCAAAGTGGTTTACCGCACGATTCATAAACATGACTTCTTCTTTTTTGTCTTCGGCAGGAAACACCACATCTTTGGCAAAGTCTTGACAAAATTTTAAATACTTTTTGGTGTAGAAATTATCATCGGCAAAAGCATCAACTCCCAAAAAGCTCTCCAGCCAATAGCGGGCATCGTAACGGTTGCTATCCACCGAGAGTACTTTGTAGCCTTCTTCTTTTTTGGTATTAAAAATAAGTGCGCCTTTGTCTAGTTTGTTCAAATTAATGCCTTGTTGCAAAATAGCATCCAACTGATTTTCTTTTTCAGAAAACTGAAGAAAATCTTGCTTTAATTCACTTTTAAAAATTCCTACAGCATCTACTTTTTCATTGTCTATTTGCAGGTTTTCCAGATAGGCTACATACACCTCGCCACTTTTAATGTGTGGGTGTATGGATTGGTCGAACAAGTATTTGGCAATTTTTTTACTCACCTCGTGTACCTGCTCCGGGGCACTGAAAATTTCGGTAACAGCATTAAAAACCTCGTGAAATTCCAAATCGGTTTCGTGGGTAAAACGAAAATAATTTTCTTCCTTATCACGAAACGGCTTTAAGAAAAACTCTTTTAAAAGCGGCGTAATTTCGTCATCCATTTTATAGGGTTGTGCCGAAAGAAATATGCTTTCGTTTCTACTTTTGTTTCCCACTCGGTGAATAGAAAGTGAAGTGATTAAGGTGTTGTATAAGTTAATCATTTTTTTAGTTTCAGAGTTTCAGAGTTT
>JAGQZA010000085.1 GCA_020435805.1 Flavobacteriaceae bacterium | reverse complement strand
GCACTAATAAAGTACCTATGAATATTATGATGTTGTTTTTTAATATGGACAAGGCGGTAGGGAAAGATTTTGAAGAAGGATTAGCCAGTTTGAAAACCATTTTAGAAAAATAATTTTATAATGGAACATGGAGAATATAGTCGCTATTACCCATTACCTAACACCTAATTTCCAATGAAGCATAATCCCTTTGCATGGATTGAAATTCCGGTAAATAATATGGAACGCGCTGTTGTTTTTTATGAAAATGTATTTCAGGTAAGACTCCAACAGCAGGATTTTGGAGGGTTGCTCATGGCGTGGTTTCCAAATGCCGGATCTGAATCTCCCGGAGCTCCCGGAACATTAATCAAACAAGAAAGTTATACTCCAAGTAAAGAGGGGCCGCTTGTCTATTTTTACAGTGAAAATCTACAAATGGAACTGGATAGAGGTGAGGTAGCAGGGGGCAAGATTTACCAGCCTAAAACACAAATCTCATCCGAACATGGCTATATGGCGGTGTTTATAGATTCTGAAGGAAATCGGGTAGCACTCTATTCCATGAAATAATGAAACGATGCGTAAATGAAAAAATGGATAACTTGAAAATGATTTAATTTCACCCAACACCCAACACCCAACACCCAAAAACCGCTACTTGCAACTCGTCTTCGCCACACATAATCTCCATAAATTTAAAGAAGTTCAAATCTTACTTCCTAAACATATTCAACTATTGAGTCTTCACGATATTGATTGTCATGAAGACATTCCCGAAACTGCTGAAACCATTGAAGAAAATGCCATTCTAAAAGCAGAATACGTTAAAAGTCATTTTGGATATGATTGCTTTGCAGACGATACCGGACTGGAAGTAAAAGCCCTTCATGGAGCCCCGGGGGTATATAGTGCCCGCTATGCCGGTGAAGCCAAAAATCCTGAGGCGAATATTCAAAAGCTTTTAAAGGAAATGGAAGGAGTTGTACATCGTGACGCTCGTTTTAAAACTGCCATCGCATTGACTTTGTTAGGTCGGCAAAATCTTTTTTTAGGAATTTGCGAAGGTGCTATTACCACAAGCCCCCATGGGGAAAAGGGGTTTGGATATGATCCTGTTTTTCAACCCAACGGATTTCAAAAAACCTTTGCAGAAATGTCTCTTACGCAAAAAAGTGAAATTGGCCATCGGGGGAAAGCCATGCGAGAGTTGATACAATACCTTTCCTTAAATAATTCATAATAAACACTTTTATTTCTATTTAAAATCTATCTTTGCGCCCAATTCCTCAGGGTGAGGAAGTGTTGCGGTTGAAGCGTAAGGTGTTACTAGTCGTTTGCTTCCCATCAACACACTAACTAGTAAACAACTTTATGACTACATTTCAATCGTTAGGGTTGGAGGAACAATTCCTTCAAGCCATTGCCGACTTGGGTTTTGAAACCCCCAGCGAAGTTCAAGAAAAAACCATTCCGCTACTTTTAGAAAACGAAACCGATATGGTTTCACTAGCCCAAACAGGTACCGGGAAAACAGCTGCTTTTGGGTTCCCCATGCTTCAGAAAATTAATGTCGAAAGCCGTACCACGCAAGGGTTAATTCTCTCTCCAACACGCGAATTGTGTCTGCAAATCACTTCCGAATTAAAGCTCTACGGAAAATATTTAAAAGGTTTAAACGTAGTGGCCATCTATGGAGGGGCCAGTATTACCGAACAAGCCAATCAAATTAAAAAAGGGGCACAGATTATTGTTGCTACTCCCGGAAGGATGAAGGATATGATCGGCCGAAGAATGATCGATATTTCCAAAATTGAATACTGTGTCCTCGACGAAGCCGATGAAATGCTCAATATGGGCTTTTATGAAGATATTACCGAAATTCTTTCGCACTCTCCTGAAGATAAAAATACATGGTTGTTTAGTGCTACCATGCCCAAAGAGGTTGCTGCCATTGCTAAAAACTTCATGCACAAGCCTATTGAAGTAACTGTAGGGACTAAAAACGTGGGAGCCGATACCGTTACTCACGAATTTTATATGGTAAATGCCAAGGATCGCTATCAAGCATTAAAAAGATTGGCCGATGCCAATCCCGATATTTTTTCGGTGGTGTTTTGCAGAACCAAGCGTGATACCCAAAAAGTGGCGGAAATGCTCATTGAAGATGGCTATAATGCTGCGGCACTACACGGCGATTTAAGTCAGAATCAGCGGGATTTGGTCATGAAATCCTTCCGAAACAGGCAAATACAAATGTTGGTTGCTACCGATGTTGCTGCCCGTGGAATTGATGTGGAAGATATTACGCACGTGATTAATTACCAGCTCCCCGATGAAATTGAAACCTATACCCACCGTAGTGGCCGTACAGGTCGTGCAGGGAAAAAAGGAGTTTCTATGGTCATCATCTCCAAAAGTGAGCTCAAAAAGATAAAGGCCATTGAAAAGATTATTCAAAAGTCTTTTATACAAAAAGAGATTCCTTCAGGAATGGAAATTTGTGAAAAACAGTTGTTTCATCTGGCCAATAATATAAAAGATACTGAAATCAATCACGACATAGACCCTTACCTTCCTAAGATTCACGAAGTTTTGGAGAAATTTTCGAAAGAAGAATTGATAAAAAAAGTCTTTTCGGTAGAGTTTACAAGGTTCTACAATTACTATAAAAAAGCCAAAGATTTAAATGTAGATGGTGGTAGTAGAAGTTACGATGCAGATGCTGCTGAAAAATTTTCAGGAGATAGTACCCGTTTCTTTATTAATTTAGGAAGGAAAGATGGTTTGCAGTGGATGGACTTAAAGGATTTGGTGCGTGAAATAACCGAATTGGGCAAAGACGATGTTTTTCATGTGGATACCATGGATACTTTTTCCTTTTTTAATACCGATGAAGCCCATACTGAAAAAGTTTTGGAAGCCTTTCATGGAGTTCAGTTCAACAATAGGAAAGTAGATATTGAAGTTTCCAAAGACCGTGGCGGTCGCAGACCTAGAGGAGGCAAAGGAAGAGATAAAGGAAGAGGTGAGGGTCGAAAAAAAGGGGGATTTGATAAAAAAGGGAAATTTAAAGGAGAAGATCGCGGGAAGCAAGCAAGTGATGACCGACCTCAATTTAAAGGAAAAAATAGAAAAAAAGAAGATAGACCAAAGACAGGAGGAACGGGTGGTAAACGCCGTAGAAGAATGTAAATCTTGTAAAAATTAGTACCTTAACGAAACTTTGGCAAGAATTTAGTGTCTAAAAATGTACTTTTGTTTTTGAAAACACTATGAAAAACCTACTACTGCTATTTTTTCTATCACTATTTTCAACGGCTGTCTTTTCTCAAGAAGGAGAAGAAATTCATGGGGTAGTCGTCAATGATGCTACCGATGAAGCCCTTGAAAATGTGAATATCGTAAATCTCAATCAGGTAAGAGGAACTTCTTCCGGTAAAGGAGGGAAGTTTACCATTCGCGCGGCTGTTAACGACACTTTATATTTTTCGTATTTAGGATTTAAGTCTATACGGGTACGTGTTACTAACGACTGGCTTAAATTTGGGGATATTAAGGTAAAGATGACCGAATTGGGCATTGCTCTGGAAGAGGTAGTAATACGCCCTGTACAACTTACCGGTTACGTAGAGGTAGATGCCAAACTCATCCCTATTTATGATAATTATAGATACCGAATAGCCGGTTTGGGTGGTGGTTACGAAGGTGGTAAAAGTCAGCCCGGTGCTATATCAAAGGTGTTAAGTTCGGTTTTTAACCCGGCAGATTTTCTTTATAATGTCTTTGGAAAGCGCCCTAAACAAATGCGGAAGCTTCGTAAGATGAAAGAAGACGATGAAATTCGGAATTTGCTTCAATCCAAATTTGATAGAGAAACTTTAATGGCAGTTCTTCAACTGGAACGCGTAGATATTGATGAAATATTGAATAATTGTAGTTATTCTGAAGATTTCATCCGTACAGCCAACGATTTGCAAATCCTAGATGCTATAAGTGAATGTTACGAAGAATACCGGGTGCTCAACCGTGAAAAAGACAAAGGGTAGAAGCTTGATGTTGGAAGACGGAAGAGATAGCCATAAACCTTTCCATATAATACTAGTTCTTATTGTGATTGATTTTCTATAACACCCTAAAGGAGTAAATGGTTTTGTGTATTTTTGAAGAATGCAGGAACTTATAAAACGGCAACGGTATTTTTTCAATACAAATAGGACAAAGGGAATATCCTTTCGGTTAGCACAATTAAAAAAGCTCGAAATTGTTTTAAGACAAAACGAGCATCTCCTTTGCGAAGCCATATATAAAGATTTCAAAAAGTCTTCTTTTGAAACAAAGGCTACAGAGTTTGAGTTAATTTATCAGGAAATTAAATTGGCTTTAAAAAAGCTAAAATATTGGACTAGCCGCAAGAGGGTAACCACCAATTTAATAAATTTCCCCGCCCAAAGTTATGTAGTACCACAACCCTTAGGAGTGTGTTTGGTAATTGGGGCTTGGAACTATCCCTACCAATTATCTTTAAGCCCGGTGGTGTCTGCCATTGCCGCCGGTAATACCATAATTTTAAAGCCCAGTGAATTGCCTTCAGAAACATCGAAGGCAATGAAGAAGCTTATTTCTGAAAACTTTGACGAGACATTTTTTGCCGTTGTTGAAGGGGGTATTCCGGAAACTACCGAACTTTTACAGCAAAAATTTGATAAAATATTCTTTACAGGAAGTACTTCCGTAGGGAAAATAGTGTATAAAGCCGCAGCTGAGAATCTTACTCCCGTAACGCTGGAATTAGGAGGAAAATGTCCTGCCTTTGTAACGGCCGCTGCCAATATTAAAATGACCGCCAAACGATTAATTTGGGGAAAGTTTTTAAACGCGGGACAAACCTGTATTGCTCCCGATTATGTTTTGGTTCACCATTCTGTTGAAAACCCTTTTTTGGAAGCTTGTAAAACCGAAATTGAAAAAGCAAACTATGCTTTTGAAAATGATAATTATGCTCAAATTATAAACGACAAAAATTTTCAGCGTTTGATTAGGCTTATCGATGCAGACAAAGTCTATTATGGGGGTAGTTACGATGCTACAAAGCGTTATATTCAACCTACAATACTTCAAAAAGTGAGTTTTGAAGATGTTTGTATGCAGGATGAAATTTTTGGACCGATTCTTCCGGTTATTTCCTATCAAGATCTTTCCGAAGCCGTACGGCAAGTCCAACAGCTTCCCAACCCTTTGTCGTGCTATATTTTTTCTGAAAAAGTATCTGAAAGGCAAAAAATTGTAAGAGAAGTTACTTTTGGCTGTGGTGCTATTAATGATGTGGTCATGCATATTACCAATCCGTATCTTCCCTTTGGAGGTGTGGGTAATAGTGGTATGGGAAACTATCATGGGGAAGCCGGTTTTAAGGCATTTAGTTACGAGAAGAGTATTTTGCGTAAACCCAATTGGCTGGAATTGCCATTAAAATATTCGCCTTTGAGCAAAAAGAAATTAGGGTGGATTAGAAGAATTTTCAACTATTTTTAAAAATGTTGTCCCCTTTTTGTGTTTCAGCTTCGTTTTATAATTGATTAACTTTTTAAAACATATATTATGAAAGAATTTATGATGATTTTTTTAGGTGCAGATTATGCATCTTTAGGCCTTTCCGCAGACGAATTACAATCTCGCATGGGAAAATGGTTTGCTTGGGGCAACAAAATGGAAGCCGCAGGTGTTTTACGCGGGGGTAACGCCCTAACCCCTCAAATTCGAAGAGTTGTGGGTGAAAAACGTACCGTTACCGACTTATCCTCTGCCGAGGTTAAAGAAATTGTAGGCGGGTATTATCTTGTAGCAGCTAATAATTTTGATGAAGTTCAAAAAATTGCTCAGGATTATCCGGATTATGATTTAGGCGGTACGGTGGAAATACGTGAAATCATGGTGTTTGAGCACTAATGAAAAATCAAATCATAGACCATCTGTTTCGCTATCATAGCGGGAAGATGGTCTCTGTTTTAACCCGAATATTTGGTTTACAACATCTGGAAACTATTGAAGATGCTGTTCAAGATACCTTTATTCAAGCTAGTTTGTCTTGGCGCCATAAAATTCCTGAAAATCCTGAAGCTTGGCTTATTAAAGCGGCTAAAAACCGTACTTTGGATATTTTCAGAAAACTTAAATCGGAAGAAGAACGAAACTTCAAATTTACTTCAGGCCTTAGCGGTATAACGCTTAATGATCTTTTTTTAGAACATGAAATAGAAGACAGCCAATTGCGTATGATTTTTACGGCCTGTCATCCTATTTTAGACTCAAGGGATAGGATTGCCTTTGCCTTAAAAACAGTTTCCGGATTTAGTATCAGGGAAATTGCTTCGGCACTTTTAACGAAAGAAGAAACGATTAAAAAACGACTCGCACGATCCCGAAAAGAAATTGTAGCTAAAAATATTTCCTTTACCATTCCGCAAGGGATTGAACTTTCTAAACGGTTGCATACCGTAATGGAAGTGATTTACTTAATTTTTAATGAAGGTTTTCATTCTGTTAAAAAGGATGAAATTATACGGAAAGAACTTTGTGGTGAAGCTCTTAGACTCTGTAAAATGGTTTTACAAAAAGAAAGTATTCGAACTTCAGAAACCTACGCCCTTTTCGCATTGTTATGTTTTCATGCGTCAAGGCTTGAGGCTAAGACAAATGGTAGCAATGAACTCTTAAACTTAAAAGAACAAGATAGAACCCTTTGGTACAAACCCTTAATTGAAACCGGGAATATTGCCATGGATAAAGCTCTTTCCCTATCGCAGGAGCTTTCTTTTTACCATATTGAGGCAGCCATAGCCAGTGAGCACTTAAAAGCCAAAACTTTTGAAGAAACCAATTGGGCTAAAATTTTATTTTGGTATCAATGTTTGGAAAAGCTAGACCCGTCGCCAAGCACTTTTTTGAATATGGCGGTAGTTTGCCTTCAACTGCAACAAATTGAAGAAGCAAAAAAGTTTTTAGAGAAGTTTTCTCCATCCCATTTGGGGCCTAGAGGGTATTTATATCATGGCACCATGGCAGATTATTATTTATGTAAAAGTGATGTAGTATCTGCTAAAAAAGAATTGAAAAAAGCCATTGAATTGGCTCCCAATGCTTCAGAAAAAAAGTATCTTTTAAAGAAAACGGAAGTTCTCTAAGCTAATTTTATTATTAGCCATAGAAGCGTATTGTAACTTTCTATATTATTAGTATCTTCCGAAGGTTAAATACTTCCGTATTATGAAAAAACTTTCCTTCTTCGCTTTGGTTCTTATTTTTCAATTTACTCAGGCGCAATTTCGGTTTTTGCCAACACCGGATGCTTCGCATTACCCCGAAAGGAGTGTAGTGACTCCCATTGTTGCAAATGTGGCGTATCAAGGCTATGATGAAACTCAAGCCTATTTTGGTGAGGGAGAATATGAAATTTTTCTAGATCTAGTTAATGGAGTCTTAGACCAACCTATTATTGTTTTGGATGGTTTTGACCCCGGAGATGGTCGTGATATTGGTGCTTTGTATGCCAGTTTAAGTTTTGATGGGGATAATTTGGCCGATATTTTACGGGCAGAAGGCTATGATATAGTTATCCTGAATGCCCCGCAATACACTACCGATGGAAAAGATATAGATGGAGGTGGGGATTATATTCAGCGCAACGGATTGGTGTTAGCAGCATTAATTGAAGAAATCAATGCTCAAAAAGTTGGTAATGCCGAATTAGTGGTTTTGGGTCCCAGTATGGGAGGATTAATTGCTCGATACGGACTTGCCTATATGGAAGCCAATAGTATTCCACACGAGACGCGATTGTATATTTCTTTCGACTCACCACATAGAGGGGCTAATATTCCTATCAGTCTACAGTATTTAATCAATTATTTTGCACAACAAAATGGCGATCCTCAGGCTTTGGCAATTGTTGATGGGGTATTAAATTCCCCTGCAGCAAAGGAAATGTTAATAGACCATTACACCGTACATCTCCTCAATGGTTCTACTTTTGAGCAAGACCCTAACAAGTTATTACCTGCCGGAGCCGAAGATTTTCGTGATGCTTTTCAAACAGAGCTGGATGCTTTGGGATTTCCGCAGGAAGTGCGTAATGTAACTATGATTAATGGAAATGCAAATGGTATAGGTACAGGACTTCCCGGCGCCGAAATAGTAAACACCAATCTCGTTATTGATGCCTTAACTGATGTAGATGTGGCTTTATATTTTACTCCTGAAGCGAACCAAACTAATACGGTAACCGATCTCACCGCTTATTTTATTGGTATTCCCGTGGGGAGTTACAGCACTGAAGCACAACAACCAGCCGAGATAGATGGGGTAGATGCATCTCCCGGGGGTACCGGTAGTATTGCAGATGCTTTAGGTGATGGTGGTGGTAATCCTGTATTGGAACAGTTTATTGCCGCTTTGCAACAAGAATTATATTCGTTTATACCAACCATGAGTGCTTTAGCCATTGAAAACTCAGATTGGTTTGCAACGCCCAATCTTAACGATTCCCCTTTTGTGAATACCTATATTCCTTCTGAAAATGAACCCCACGTCACGGTTACTGCAGAAAGTGCGGCATGGGCTCTTAACGAAATTCGCTTGCCTTTGGGAGTGAGCGAGAATACTTTGGATTTAGATATTTCGCTTGTTGAAAACCCTGTAAAAGATGCTATTCGTTTATCAATAAGTCCTAATTCTCAAATTTCAAATCTTAGTGCTCAAATTTTTAGCCTAACAGGAGAACAAATAGCTTCTAAAATATGGAATCAGCCGCAAGGAGAACTTGTTTGGAAACAGCAACTGCCTACAGGTATTTATATACTTGCGGTAAGTGATGGTAAAGTTAAAAAAGAGTTTAAGGTAGTAGTTCAATAATTATTTTTGGTTTAATAGACTTATGGGGTACAACAATTCAATTACCCAAAGCAGGGGAGTATTTGTTGGCGATATTATAAAGACAAAGTTTAAAAGCAATAGCATATAATGATTCTTCTGCTAAATGTAAACTGCTTATGCCCCAATAAACCATAAACATAACAACCCTGTATTTTAACAAATAAACTTTATAGAAAAAATCAATGTATAATTTACTTATTTATGCAACAGCCCTAGTCATGATGACGAGTTGCCAAAAGTCCAAAACTGAAATCTCATTACCATCCAACGAGAACCCTCCTGTCCAAGAAGACCTTCAAAAAATTAAAGTATTAAATTTTGCCACTTTTCATATGGGAAGTACCAGTGATGCTAGCAGTGTGGAGTTCGACGAGGAAAACAAAAAAAACCAACAAGATGCTAAGCAAATTGCTGCTATGATCTCTGCCTTTAAGCCCACTGTAATTTGTGTGGAAATTCCACCAGCCTACAATGATGAACTTAATGAAGCCTATCAAGCCTTTTTGCATAACTCCAACGAGACATCTTCGTATTATGGTGAAATTGGGTTAGTTGCTTTTGAGGTGGGTCGTTTAAATCATATTGAGCAGCTCTATGGCATTGACCATAAATTGGATTACAATTATTTGATTGATAATGATGTTGTAAACACTATTGATACAACTACTTACAACGCCTTTAAAAATAACCCTTTGGCTTCAATTAAAGACTTGGATATACAGGATGTGAACCTACCTTTGTTAGAAAAATTGCGTCGTATGAATGACCCTAGATTTTTGAATTTTTTGATTTTAGTCAATGCAGATATGCTTGCTTTTGTGGGAACTGAAAAAGGATTTGAAGGAGCTGATGAAGCTGCAAAATATTACCAACGGAATCTTCGTATTTATTCAAATCTAAATCGAATTCCATTAACAAAAAATGATCGGGTTTTTATTCTTTCTGGCGGGAGTCACACAGCCTTTTTGAATGAGTTTATGAAGCGGAGCCCTAAATATGAAGTGGTCAATACTTTAGATTATTTGAAATAAAGATAATTAGAATCATCGATGATGATAGGGTTCATTTCGTAAAATGGTAAACCCGCGATACAATTGTTCTATAAAAAACAGGCGTACCATTTGGTGGCTAAACGTCATTGCCGAAAGTGAAATTTTTTCCTGTGCTTTTGTATAAACAGCGTCACTAAAACCGTAAGGCCCACCAATAACAAAAACTAAGTTTTTAAGCCCGCTGTTCATTTTTTTC
>JAGQZA010000084.1 GCA_020435805.1 Flavobacteriaceae bacterium | reverse complement strand
TATAGCAATCTATTTTCAATTTGTAAAAACCTCTTTTTTTGAAAACTCCTCATTTGTAATAATAGTAGGTACTTTTTTGATTATGGGGGTTTTATTTCAGTTTTTTTATGAAATTTTAAAGTCAGATTATATTTTAAAATTAAAAACATACCTGCCCATGTATATTGCTGTTGGGGTATTTGTTTTTAACTTGGCTACCGCTCCATTATCTATATTTTCAGACTATTATAATATAACAAATGGGAATGAACTTTTTGTGAAGTTACAGGTCTATATTGTATTAATTTCAAACTTATTTATGTATTCTTGTTTTACCATAGGATTTTTAGTATGCTCAAAGAAGAAGAAGTCCTTTTAATTTTATATTCCATCATTACAATTTTTATTTTAATATTTTTTGTAGTGGTTTTTGTGGTGGCGTTTCAGAAACGAAAAAACAAACTTTTGTTGGAGCAAATGGAAGCCAAGAAAAAATTTGAGACAGAATTAGCCAATTCTCAAATTGAAATCCAAGAGCAAACGTTTAAAAATATTGCCTGGGAGTTACACGATAACATTGGGCAGTTGCTCTCGGTGGCCAATATCCAATTAGGGATGCTACTTAATGAAAGCCCTAAGGAATTTAAACCCCAAATTGAAGAAACAAAAACTACACTGGGCACTACACTGCAGGAAGTAAGAGCCTTGTCTAAAACCCTTAATAATGAAGTGGTTCTTAAAAATGGATTGGATGCTTCTTTAGAAAATGAACTCAATCGCTACCAGCGCCTGCGTTTTGTAGCTACAGAACTTAAAATAGAAGGAAATAAAATACATCTTACCAATGAGGTTGAAATCATTTTATTCAGGATTTTACAAGAATTTTTTTCCAACACCTTAAAACACGCTTTTGCAAAAAAAATATTCGTAAGTTTATGCTATGGGGAAAAAACACTCGAAATTACGGCAAGTGATGACGGTGAGGGATTTGACCCCGCAATAGTAAAAACCCATTCGGGATTGTTAAACATGCAAAGTAGAGCCAATGTGATAGGGGCAGACTTTATCCTTACTTCAAAAAAAGGAAAAGGAACACAAATGCAATTAACCTATCCATACCCAATTCATGAATATGTTTAAAAAACATACCATTGGTATTGTAGATGACCACCTTCTTTTTGCAAGCTCTTTGGAAAAATTAATCAATAGCCTGCAGGGGTTCCAAGTTTTGTTTAAAGCGCAAAACGGCATCGCGCTTATAGAGAAAATGCAAGAGACTACCACAGTTCCCGAAATTATTTTACTGGATATTAATATGCCGGTAATGAATGGTTTCGAAACGCTTACATGGCTTAAAAATAACCATCCTATCTGTAAAGTTTTAGTTTTGTCTATGGATGACAACGAAATGTACATCCTTAAAATGATAAAAAATGGTGCAAAAGGGTATCTTTTAAAAGATATGCACCCCAATGCTCTTGAAAATGCCCTATTGGAAGTGGTTGAAAAAGGATTTTACTATTCCGAAATTGTGACCAATGCGATGGTAAACTCACTACAGGATGAGGCCGTTGACTTTGAACCCGAATTTACTAAAAATGAGCTTCAGTTTATACAATTAGCTTGTTCGGAAATGACTTATAAGGAAATTGCCGAAATCATGAAATTTAGCCCAAAAACCATTGATGGCTACCGACAGGAAATTTTCAGAAAATTAGGGTTGCGAAACAGGGTAGGGCTTGTGATGTATGCTTTAAAAAATAAAATTATTGAAATTTAAATAGCATCCCACAAAACATCTTTCGGTGGTGGTGCAGTAATTACGACTTCTTCCTTTTTTACCGGATGGATAAAGGTTAGTTTTCTGGCATGTAAATGAATACTTCCATCTTCGTTACTGCGGTCAAATCCGTATTTTAAATCGCCTTTTATGGGACAATTAATAGTGGCAAGTTGGCTCCTAATTTGATGGTGTCTGCCAGTCTCAAGAGCAATTTCTAACGCAGAGTAGTGAGTAAGTTCTTTAATAATTTTGTAGTGCAAAATGGCCTTTTTACTGTCAGGAACTTCTTTAGAATAGGCATAGGATTTGTTCTGTTTTGGATTTCTCTTCAAAAAATGAATTAAAGTATCTGCTTCTCTGGGAGGTTTGTTTTTTACTACAGCCCAATAGGTTTTTTGAGTCTCTCTTTCAGAAAATAAAGCGTTCATTCGGGCAAGTGCTTTAGATGTTCTTGCAAAAACCACAATACCACTGGTAGGTCTATCGAGACGATGTACCACACCCAGAAATACCTCACCGGGTTTTTGGTATTTCATAGCAATGTATTTTTTGACTACTTCTGAAAGTGGAAGATCTCCAGTTTTGTCGCCTTGTACAATATCTCCGGGACGTTTGTTGACAATAATGAGGTGATTGTCTTCAAATAGAACTTGTATGTTTTCTGGGGTACTATGCAAAATTTTAAACAAAAGCTATATGCAATAGGCTTTAAGCCGCAAGAATTGTTATATGGAATTTGATACTTGTAATCTCCTCCTTTTGTCCTTCCCCATAGGGTAAGAGAATTTGAGATTTGTTATTTGAAATTTGCTATTTTAAATCAATATTGTTCCTCCGAATTTGGGAAATCCTTGCTTTTTACATCTTCAATGTACTTTGTAAAAGCATGGGTCATTTCACTGTACAGATCCAAATACCTTCGTAAAAACCGAGGGCTAAATTCGTGGGTCATCCCAATCATATCGTGTATCACAAGCACTTGACCATCGACACCGCCTCCGGCACCAATACCAATGACGGGGATACTAATGCTTTTGGCAACCTCTTCGGCTAACTTGGCAGGCACTTTTTCAATAACCACTGCAAAACACCCAGCTTTTTCCAACATAAGCGCATCTTCTTTTAAACTTTCGGCTTCCTCCTCTTCTTTGGCGCGTACGGTATAGGTGCCAAATTTATAAATGGATTGCGGTGTTAATCCTAAATGCCCCATCACAGGAATCCCGGCATTTAAAATACGCTTGATAGATTCTTTAATTTCCTTTCCGCCTTCCATTTTAACTGCGTGCGCACCACTTTCTTTCATGATTCTGATGGCCGACCGAAGGGCTTCTTTAGGGTCGCTTTGATAACTTCCGAAGGGTAAATCTACCACCACCAAGCTACGCTCAATAGCCCTTACTACGGAAGAAGCATGGTAAATCATTTGGTCCAGTGTAATAGGCAAAGTGGTTTCGTGCCCTGCCATGACATTGGAAGCAGAATCCCCTACCAAAATAACATCCATCCCCGCACGATCCACAATTTTTGCCATAGAATAATCGTAGGCGGTGAGCATGGCGATTTTTTCGCCATTTTTTTTCATATCCACCAAGGTTTTGGTGGTAATTCGTTTGTATTCTTTTTTTGCTGTGGACATACTGTAACAAATTGAACCGTAAAAGTACTAATTTTGATACGCAATCCTTAATTCTATGTTATGAAGTTTCTTTTTACGCTGTTACTCCTTTCCATTTCAGTAACTGCTTTTTGTCAAAATTCCTTTTCTGAAAACGATGCCAAACAGCTTATCGATACTTTTTTTGAAGGCTTTCACAAAGGCGATACCTTATTAATGAAAAGCGTCATGGTAGCTAATTTACCCAATCAAACGGTTTTTACTACTAGAGATGGGATTCCTAAAGTGATGGATGGAAATATTTCCGAATTTTTAAAAGCCATTGCCAATCGCCCTTCAGATCAAGTTTGGGAAGAAAAGCTATTGGATTACAAAGTACAAATAGACGGGAACCTAGCCCATGTATGGACCCCCTATGAATTTTGGTTAAACGGAACGTATAGTCACTGTGGGGCTAATGCATTTACCCTTGCTAAAATCGAAACCGGATGGAAAATTATACACTTAATTGATTCGAGAAGGAGAGAGGGGTGTAAGAATTAACAATCACTCACATTTACCTGTACCGCCAGTCCGCCCTCGCTGGTTTCCTTATATTTTGAAGTCATATCCTGCGCCGTTTCCCACATGGTTTTAATTACTTTATCGAGCGGTACTTTCGCTTTGGTGGGGTCTGCATCCAGGGCCATCTCACAAGCATTGATAGCTTTTATAGCTCCCATGGCATTACGTTCAATACAGGGAATTTGAACCAACCCGGCAATAGGGTCGCAGGTTAATCCTAAATGATGCTCCATGGCAATTTCAGCAGCCATGAGACATTGCGCAGGAGTACCGCCCATCAATTCAGTTAAAGCACCGGCAGCCATAGCTGAGGAAACGCCTATTTCGGCTTGGCAACCACCTAATGCAGCACTAATAGTAGCCCCTTTTTTGAAAATGCTGCCTATTTCGCCCGCCACCAATAAAAACTTTTTAACATCGTCAAAATTGGCATCGTGATTTTCGATGACCATATAATACATCAATACGGCAGGAATTACACCCGCACTGCCATTGGTGGGCGCTGTGACTACGCGCCCCAACGAAGCATTCACTTCATTTACCGCCAGTGCAAAACAGGAAACCCATTTTAATATTTGGCGAAATTTTACTTCGGTATCGCGAATGGCTTCAATCCATTCGGTGGCATTACTATATTTTTTATCTCCAATTAGAGTTTTGTGGGTATCAAAGGCACGACGACGCACATTCAATCCGCCAGGGAGGGTTCCTTCGGTATGGCAGCCCACGTACATAGAGTCCAGCATGACCCCCCAAATGGCGTGAAATTTGGCATCAATACGTTGTGGGTCGCGAATGGACTGTTCATTCTGATAGACGATTTCACTAATGGATTTTTGTTCCGCATCACAATAGGCTTGTAGCTGGGCTGCTGATTCGATAGGAAATGGGAAATAATTGAATTTTTCCTGTTGTCGCTTCGCTCGTTTCCGCTCTTTCTGAACAATAAATCCACCCCCAATAGAGTAATAGGTTTCCGAATCTTTTTGTCCGTTTCTGAAAGTGACTTCAAAGGTAATTCCGTTGGGGTGGAAGGGCAGAAATTTTCGGTGGAACACAATGTCTTCTGAAAAGGAAAACGGAATGGGTTTTTCACTATTCAACAATAGTGTATTTGATTTTTTTAAATTTTCAATTTCCTTCTGAATATTTTCAATGGGAAAAGTTTCCGGGCTACCGCCCAAAAGTCCCATCACCACAGCTATATTGGTTGCATGGCCTTTTCCCGTGAGGGAAAGTGAACCGTATAAATGTACTTTCACGGTTGCCACACCGGTAAAGAGTTCTTGTTGCTGTAATTTTTCAATCCAGGTTTTGGCAGCACGCCACGGACCTAGCGTATGGGAGCTTGAAGGGCCTACCCCAATTGAGAGCATGTCAAAAACACTAATACTTTCCATGGCTTGACTCATACTACAAATGTATCGTTCTTTTTTAATATTTTTTCAAAAAATATTTTGGAATAATTCCAATAATTAATTAGGAATATTTCCTATTTTTATCTTCTCTTTTTGAAGAGCCTGTCCCGGACTTGCCACGGGAGGGGGTGAGGGGGATGTAAAAAAAACTTTAAAAACAAAAAATAATGCAAACACTGTCTTCAGGAAAAATACAGCGGGTAACCCATCGACATGAACCCGAAGTCTCAAAACAAACGGGTTACCCCAGTGCAGCGACCCATTATATGGAGGCTCCCATCGATTTAAACAAAGAGCTTATTCATACTAAAGAAGCTACATTTTTTGTCAGGATTGAAGGCGATGAATGGACAAAATTGGGGATTAAAAATGGCGATGTGCTCATTATCGATCGGTCTTTTTTTCCGAAAGATAATAGGTTAGTTCTAGCGGTAGAAGATGGTGTGTTCAGTATTCAGCGGGTGCCACACAACAAAGACCAAGAAATCTGTGTTTGGGGAGTCATTACTTATGTGATAAAGAAGGTGGTATGATAGCGATGATAGATTGCAACAGTTTTTACGCCTCCTGCGAGCAGGTGTTTCGTCCCGATTTGTGGGGAAAGCCCGTAGTGGTATTGAGTAACAATGATGGTTGTGTAATTGCTGTCAACAAAGAAGCAAAAGCGTTGACCGATATCCCCATGTTTGAACCAGTATTCAAAATAAAGGACGTACTGATTAAAAATAACGTGAAGTTTTTTTCGTCCAACTACACCTTGTATGGCGAAATGTCGCAGCGGGTAATGAACATCCTCGAAACCTTTTCACCGCAAGTGGAGGTATATAGCATTGATGAAGCGTTTGTGAATCTGGAAGGGATGAACCATTTGGATTTGCACGGCTACGGTCATCAAATAAAGGATACTATTTTTCAATATTTAGGATTGCCTGTAGGGGTAGGGATTGCCCCTACCAAAGTATTGGCAAAACTGGCCAATAAGATTTCAAAAAAGAAACCGAAACATAACCATGTGTATGTGATGGATACGGAAGAAAAGCGTATCGAAGCACTCAAATGGGCGAAGATTGGAGACATTTGGGGAGTTGGAGGAAAGCACGCCCGGCGATTGAAAAACATTGGCGTATTTACCGGATACGATTTTACCCAACTACCCCTATCATGGGTGCGCAAAGAGATGACCGTAGTAGGCGAGCGACTTTGGCGTGAAATGCATGGAGAATCCTGTCTCGATTTTAGAACAATCCCCAAAAAGAAAAAAGCGATAGGCACGGCAAAGTCTTTTGGGATAAAACTGGAAGATTTAGAACGTATTGAAGAAGCTTGCGCCTACTATATTAGTGAAGTAGCCGAAGTACTCCGTGCTCAAAAGTCCTGCGCCAGCTATGTACAGGTGTTTGTGATTACCAATTACCACAGTAGTGTTGATAAGCAGTACTCCAAGAGTATGCTAGTGACCATGCCCATTCCTACCAACAATACTTTTGCTCTTATTACCGAAGCCCGTAAAGCTTTGCATAAAATCTACAAACCCGGGTATCGTTACAAAAAAGTAGGAGTCAACCTATTGGGTATTATCCCGCAGGAGTATGTGCAGGGCAATTTGTTTGAGCAACCGCCCAAAACCCAAGATCCCAATCTTATTAAAGTATTTGATGCCTTAAATATGAAATACGGAAAGTCCACCGTAGCCTCCGCCATGATTGGCACCCGCATCAATGAATGGGAACTCATTAAAAAAGAACGCAGTCCACGCTATACAACGCAGTGGGGGGGGTTATTGAAAGTGGGAAGAAAATTTATGGTTACCTTAGATAATGAAGTAAAAGTTGAAAATAACAAAAGTGTTGAGAAATAATTGATAAGTCGAATTTTTGTGAATATAGACACATAATAAATCTTTGTAAATTTCCAGTTTGAGTACAAAATATGAGTGAATACATTACAGATAAAAAAGTAGAATTAGAAGTCAATGAACCTCCACAATTGGCAATTCAATTAATTAAAGAGGTGCAAAAAGTTGAAAAGGCAACACTTAATGTTTTGTCTTTGTTTTCGGGTTGTGGAGGAATGGACCTAGGTTTTGAAGGAAATTTTGCTGTTTTAAAAGAATCTGTAAACGAAAAACTAACTCCTAATTTTATAGAAAGAGACTTAAAAAATGGATTTGTTCAACTCAAAAGCACAAAATTTAAAACGGTTTTTGCCAATGATATTTTAATTGATGCAAGAAATGCTTGGGGAAACTATTTCTCAAGAAGAGGACATAATATTGAGCATTTTTATACTGATAGTATTGTTGATTTGGTGAAAATGTATAAAATTGGACATAGTGTTTTTCCTGAAAATATAGATGTAGTAACGGGTGGATTCCCTTGTCAAGATTTTAGCATTGCAGGGAAACGAAATGGTTTTAATTCGCACAAAAATCACAAAGGTGAACTTGCAAAGGATAATGGGCCATCAGTAGAAACAAGGGGTCAATTATATATGTGGATGAAAGAAGTAATTGAGATTACTCAACCAAAAATTTTTATTGCTGAAAATGTAAAAGGTCTTGTAAACCTTAAAAATGTAAAAGATATTATCCAAAGTGACTTTTCATCAATTAATGGAAACGGATACATAGTATTAGACCCACAAATTTTGCATGCCGCTGATTTTGGTGTGCCTCAATCTCGTGAAAGAGTAATTTTTATTGGGATCAAAAAATCAGCTTTAAACTCAAAAGCACTTAGAGAACTTACAAAAACAGAAGTTAGCGATGCATTTACACCATACCCTCAAAAAACGCATTCTTACACAACAGAAGGAGGCAATTTAAAACACTTTGTTCAACTCAAAAATGTTTTCAAACATTTGCAAGAACCTGAAAAAACTAAAGACTTGTCGCAAATGTTTTATTCAAAAGCAAAGTTTATGGGGGTTCATTGCCAAGGGCAAATAGAGATTAAACTTGGAGGAATAAGCCCGACAATTAGAGCTGAGCATCACGGAAACATTGAATTTAGAAGATTATCAAAGAAAAATGGTGGGAAAATTGATAAAGAAATAAAAAAAGGATTAAAAGAAAGACGCCTAACACCAAGAGAATGTGCTCTAATCCAAACTTTCCCCCCTGATTATGACTTTGTAATAGAAAACAAAAATGGTAGAAAAGGCTCATTTTTAGTTAGTCCTTCTAAAGCATATAAAATTATTGGAAACGCAGTTCCTCCTTTGTTAGCTTATAATTTGGCTAAGCGAATTGAGGAAATTTGGGGTTTATATTTTGAAAAGTAATATAATATGGTTGTCTCAGTAAATTCAGAACCACATAGAAGCGAATTTAGCAAGCTTTTAAACTCTACAATAGCTGAACTGAATTTGCAGGCCAAGACTTCGCCCAAGAGAATAGAACAGTTAAAAGGAAATAAATTAGAACCTTATGTCTGCGATTTATTAACTGACTTAGCTATTGGGACACCATTTGAAAATTCAATTGAGCTTATCGGAGGTCAAAAATTCCCTGATATTATTGCCAAACGTTTTTATGGAGTTGAAGTAAAAACTACTACACAAAGCCATTGGAAGACTACGGGTAATAGTGTATTGGAATCCACCCGAGTTGAAGACATAGAACGTGTTTTTATGTTATTTGGCAAATTGGGAAAACCTATTGAGTTTAAGTGCAGACCTTATGAAGAATGTTTGTCAGAGGTTGTTGTTACCCATTCTCCTCGCTATTTGATTGATATGAATTTAGAAAAAGGGAAAACGATTTTCGACAAAATCAATATGTCTTATGATACTCTAAGGAAAAAGGAAAACCCAATAAAGCCAGTTACTGATTATTATAAGAGTAAGTTAAAACCAGGACAAGACGTTTGGTGGATAGACCAAAACAATGAAAAGGCAAGTAATATTGTTATCAACATTTGGAACAATTTAAATTTAATAGAAAAACAAGATATTAAAAATAAGGCGATGGTCTTTTTCCCAGAAGTTTTTAGTAATAGAGGGGATAAATTTGCCCGACTTGCAATTTGGCTTGTTGCTCAAGAAGCCATCGTTTGCCCAAATATTCGAGATTTATTTACTGCAGGTGGAAAAGATAATTATGTAATTAAAAACAAAACCTACAAAAACATTCCAAGAATTTATATTAAGCTATTTGATAATATTAACTCAATTTTAGAAGTTTTAGCAACTACCTCTGCAACTGAGTTGACAGAGTTCTGGAAAAAGAAAACGACTGAAAATAATAAAATAACTGATTGGATTGATTTAGTTGATTATTACTCTAAGACTGTTTCAAATGCCAAACATTTGGATATTAAACAAATGTTGAGAGAAATACTTTTTAACTAAAATTTTTTTTCAATTCATAATTCTTTCTTCCTCGGGCTGGCAGGTAACGACATTACATACTCATAACTCTCGTTGAGGTAGGTAGAAAGTAGTTTTAAGTTGTTCAGCATTTCATCAGGGACCAACACATAATCTTTCATCACAGCACCATACGATTTGTAAATGGTAGTGTTGTAATTTAATTTGAATGCTTCTTGTGACTCTTTGGAAAGTCGCAATCCTAATTTCCCATCTTTATTAAGTAAGGCAAACATATGGGTGTTGGCAGCACAATACGGCATGGTTTTCCCGAGGCGCTCGAACTTAGGATTCATGGCTACAAGCTCATTGAAAATGGCGAGATTTTTTTCCCAGACGGTCATACTTCTTTAGTTTGAAATAAAATTACACATTTTTAAATTTAAAGACCAAAAATCTACTATACCAGCATACTAACAATCCAACCATCCAAACCCCGCAATAGGGATGGCAGCA
>JAGQZA010000083.1:5756-10201 GCA_020435805.1 Flavobacteriaceae bacterium | reverse complement strand
GTAAGCCACATCCTTCCATGAGCCCCCTCTAACAACTTTACGCATATTCTTTTCGTCATTAACATTAGGGTTCATTGTAGAAGAATACTCATAAGAGTCTGGGTCGTACGATGATGCTACCCATTCACTTACGTTACCTGCCATATTATAAAGGTTATAATCGTTAGGTTCATAAGCATCTGCTTCTACTGTATATAATGCTTGATCTGCCGCATAGTCTCCACGAAGAGGTTTGAAGTTCGCCATAAAACAGCCTCTATCATTTTTGGCATAAGGACCTCCCCAAGGGAAAGTAGCAGATTCTAGACCACCACGAGCTGCATATTCCCATTCAGCTTCTCCAGGAAGTCTAAAAGAATTTACATAAGGTCTTTTCTTAGATTTTTGATATGCATTTTTGTACAGAGTTCTCCAAGCACAAAACGCTTTTGCTTGCTTCCAGTTAACACCCACTACAGGATAATCTCCATACGCTTGGTGCCAGAAATAATCATTGTGCATAGGCTCATTGTAAGAATAATTGAAATCTTTTATCCACACTGTAGTATCGGGGTAAATAGCAATTTCTTCTTTCTTGATGAAATCTTTTCTTCTTTGACCTTTCGCACGAGCCGCAGCTTCAATATCCATATAGGTATATTGAAACTTTAATTTACTTACATCAATAGTACGTTGTCCATTGTAAGCTTCCTCTGCAGGGATGTACATGGAATCCATCACTTCTGAATAATACTCATCGGGATATTCGGCAGTATCTTCAAATAAATCTACATCGTGGTTAATTTTTCTACCGGCGTAGAAATCTTCACCCATTCCATAATAGTTATCATAGTTATACTGCTCCCAAGGAGTCATTTCCTCGTTTTCTTGATCTACAAACGAAAACTCACCTATTCCTCCATCTCCGGGGGTTGCACCCACTTCATCGGCAAGAATAGCCAGTTTAAGTCTCACTGTAGAATCGCGAACCCATTCAACAAATTGACGGTATTCTGCGTTGGTAATTTCGGTTTCATCCATGTAAAAGGAACGCACGGTAACAGTTCGGGTTGGAGCATCGTTTACTGCGACAAAGTCATCGTCTGCTTTACCCATGATGAAAGAACCACCAGGGATAAGAGTCATTCCATAAGGCTTTTCTGGATACCATTTTTTGCCTTTGGCTCCAACCAGTTCTCCTCTATCTTTCTTTGAGTTACAACTGGCCAACAAGGCAAATACTGCAATGATTGCAATTAGCTTCTTCATAGGTAATTAGGTTAAATTTTATCAGATTTAAGGGCGTAAACCTATTTATAATATTCGAAAAAAACAACATTTTTCTCAAAAATCCCTTAAATATTGATTTTTTTAGTTTTATGGTTATACTTCATTCTTCTGGCGGGCTTTATACCACCGTTCAGGAATTTCCTGATTTGTTGCACTCAAATAATCGCCATAAGTGCAAGGTAATAACGTATGTGTTTTTAATTTATTATTAACATTTGAAATAAATGGCAATTCTATCCACCATCTACCTGTTTTATTACTCTTTTTAAATACTAATACCTCTTCATCAATAGGAACTCTGTAGGTTTTATAATGAGTTTCATTATTAAAATCCTCATCTTTTATCCTGAAATTAACTCCTTCTATAAAATACCACAGTATCTGCGAGATTAACATTGCCGGACTTTCCACTTGAGAAAACTCCTTCAATTCATACATACCAAACGAACTCACCCGATTACTAATCCCCGCATATCTTGCAATAGCGCAAATCTCTCTGCTATCAAATCCGTTGGGGCTATTATACTGTTTATAACTTAAATCTCCACTTTTTATTGTGGTAACATCTATTGCTACCAGGTCGGCATCCCTTAGAATTGGTTCTACTTTGGTAATATCTTCGGTAACACTTCCTAATCGGTAGGCATCAAAATAGAGTTTATCCATAAGCGCTATCTCTGCCGGAGGATTGAAAAATGATTGATATCCCAACACGCTATAGTTAAAAAGATTATACGGTTTATCGACAATAATTTTTCCAACATAGGATTTGTTTGAAATTGGATTTTCGGCAATGCCTAAATCGAAACGATGATCTACATTTACCAAATTAATCATTTTTTTGAAAGAATCGTACGCACGATATTGTGAATACAACAGGTCTTGGCTTCCACCTAATATTATAGGGATTATTTTTTTCTGAAGTAAAGCTTCGGTAACGGTTTTTAAAGCAAAATGAGAATCTTCGGGGGTAGCTCCTTTTTCAATATCTCCTAAATCGACCATCTTGAGTGGCCAATTCCCGGGATACAAACTGTAAAAGGTCTTCCGAAGGGTTTCAAAAGAAATTTCTTCTCCTAAATAGTTTTCATCATTTCTATTCTCTTTTATACCAAGAATGGCAAAAGAGATATTCTTTAGGTCGGGTAACACTCCTTGGTTTTTATGAAGTGCTATTTCCTTCCCCAATGTTCCTATGGGTAAAATTTCGAGGTGTGCTACAACCGACTTTGAAACCGGGGAGAGAAATTCTATCATTTCTTTTTAGCAGTAGATTTATTGGCGTTGGTTTTTTTCTTAGGGGTTTTCTTTTCCAGTAATTCTTTTACTTGCTCCAAAGTTAATTTATCTGCCTTAGTGGTTTTGGGTAATTCTACTTTGGTTTTTCCTTTTATTAAATGAAAGCGGCCCCATCGCGCTTTTTCAATTTTAATGCCTTCTGCGGGCCATTCTTGCACTAGTTTATCAACTTCCTTTTGTAATTTATCTTTAATAAGCGCTTCAACATCTTTTTCTGAAAGGTTATCGAAGTCGTATTTTTTATTTACATTAATAAAAATATTGTTCCACTTTATGAAAGGCCCAAAGCGCCCCACTCCTTTTTGAACAGGCAATCCTTCGTACTTATATATGGGAGCATCGGCTTTTTTCTTTTCTTCAATGAGTTCTTTAGCGGTTTCCATGGTAACATCCAAAGGATCCATTCCTTGCGGAAGGGAGATAAATTTCTTTCCAAATCGAACGTAAGGGCCATAACGCCCATTAGCCACCTCAACTTCTTCTCCTTCATACACCCCTAATTGTTTGGGGAGTTTAAAAAGATCTAACACTTCTTCAAAAGTAATTAGGTGCAATTGTTGATCGGGTCGTAAGCTTGCAAATTTTTTGTCGTCATCATCAGCCCCCCCAATTTGGGCCATAGGACCAAATTTTCCTAAACGCACTAATACAGGTTTTCCGGTTTCGGGATCGTCACCCAAAATACGCTCTCCGCTTTCTCTATCGGCATTTTCTTGTACGTTTTCTACTTGCGGGTGAAACTTTTTATAGAAATCCTTCATCATCTGTGTCCACTCTTCTTTTCCTTCAGCAATCTCGTCAAAATCTTCTTCTACTTTTGCCGTAAAATTATAGTCCACAATATTTTTGAAATGATCTATCAAAAAATCGGTCACAATCATTCCAATATCAGTTGGCACTAATTTTCCTTTATCACTCCCTACCGTTTCCTTTAGCTTTTTTTCTTTTAAAATATCTTTTTCCAATACCCACTGACTGTAGTTTCGTTCTACACCATCTACAGAACCTTTCTCCACATAATTTCTTGCAATGATGGTTGAAATGGTAGGCGCATAGGTAGAGGGACGACCTATGCCTAATTCTTCTAATTGTTTTACCAATGAAGCTTCTGTGTATCGATAGGGCGGTCTTGTAAACCGTTCTGTAGCGGTAATATAATTGTTTTGAAGCGATTCACCTTCTTTTAATGTTGGCAACATCCCTTCTTGTTCTTCCTCATCAAAATCGGTACCTTCCAAATACACCTTCAAGAATCCGTCAAATTGAAGCATCTCGCCATTGGCGGTAAACGATTCGGAAACTTTTTGAGAAGAAAGAATATCAATTTTCACTGAGGTTCGTTCCAGCTTGGCGTCGCTCATTTGTGAAGCGAGTGTGCGTTTCCAAATTAAATCATATAAACGTTCTTGGTCACGATCTCCCGAAATAGCATGTTGCGACATATCGGTGGGGCGAATGGCTTCGTGCGCCTCTTGTGCGCCTTTTGCTTTGCTTTTATACACCCGTGGTTTACTGTATTCTTTTCCGTAAGAATGTTCAATCTCTTTTTGAGCGGCATCCATAGCTTCTTTGGAAAGATTAACGCTATCGGTTCTCATGTAGGTAATAAGACCAGATTCGTACAAACGCTGTGCAACGGTCATGGTTTTTCCTACTGAAAAATACAACTTCCGGGAAGCTTCTTGCTGAAGCGTGGAAGTAGTAAAAGGGGCGGCCGGAGATTTTGTTCCGGGTTTTTTGGACAATTCGCCCACCTTATAATGAGCCCCTAAATTATTCTGAAGAAATTGCTTGGCTTCTTCTTCAGTATCAAAATTTTTAGGAAGTTTTGCTCTAAACTTGCTCCCGTCTTCGGTAATAAATTCGGCATCAATTCT
>JAGQZA010000083.1:0-5656 GCA_020435805.1 Flavobacteriaceae bacterium | reverse complement strand
AAGGAAGCTACCGGAGTAAACGATTCAATTTCACGCTCACGCTCTACAATTAATCGTACTGCAACACTTTGCACTCTTCCGGCCGAGAGCCCGCCTTTTACTTTGCGCCATAGTACCGGAGATAATTCGTACCCTACCAAACGATCCAAAACACGTCTTGCCTGCTGCGCATTTACTAAGTTGTAATCAATCTTCCGCGGATTTTCAATCGCTTTTAAAATGGCTGTCTTTGTAATTTCGTGAAAAACAATTCGCTTTGTTTTGTTGTCTTTCAAGTCCAACGATTCTGCCAAGTGCCATGCAATGGCCTCTCCTTCTCTATCTTCATCACTGGCTAACCAAACCATTTCTGCTTTTTCGGCCAATCCTTTCAATTCTTTAACCAGTGCTTTTTTATCTCTTGAGATAATATATTTAGGCGTAAAATCTCCCTCAACATCAACACCTAATTCTTTGGAAGGTAGGTCTGCAATATGTCCAAAACTGGAAGTTACCTTAAAATCTTTTCCAAGAAATTTCTCAATTGTTTTAGCTTTTGCGGGGGACTCAACAATCACTAAATTTTTTGCCATGGTCTATAAATTTGGTGTACAAAAGTATAGGATTTTTTTAATACGCTACGATTTGAGCTACAAATAGCAAATTTCAGTTAAAAAAAACTGGGGTTCAAAATTATTTTTGAACCCCACTAAATAACTGCTTTTTTTAATTTATTCTTCCGAAGGTTTTCCAATATCCGAAATACCATCTACATCGTCAAAACCAATAGTATCCCTATAGGTAACATAGGTTGCCACATAGGTAAAAAACATGGTGGCTATCATTCCAATATAACAAGCAATAGCCCCCAAAGAGGCAATAATGGAAGCCACAAATCCTATTCCTGCAAATACCAGCCAATTTTTATTTCCAAACTTAAAGGCTGCTTTTATAGTATCTCCCACACTAAGCTTATCATTAAATATAAAGATGGGAAACACCCAATGCAAAGGAACCATGACATAAAAAACAGGCAAATAGCAGAGCAGTATAGCCAAGATGGCAATTCCCATCGTTGCCAGAGAAAGCATAAAAAATTTACCAAAATGTGTTTTTAATAATGTAAAATAACCTCCTATAGGCTCATTGGTACCAAAATCAATTCGCTTTAATTCTTTAAAAAAATGCCCATAAATAGACATCATGACTATTTGTACCAAAAAAGAAAGAAAAAAGACTACAATTACCCAACCTACTATCATTGCCGGAGTATAATCATTAAATGCCGAAGGGGTGTAATAGGGGTCTCCTGCATTTTGAAGCATTTCAAAATATATAGGAATCAATGGAATATAAATGACTAAAATAAACGGAATAATGACTAATAAAGATATCAAGGCATGGGTTAACCCTTGGCTAAAAGTTTTTTTATAAAGTTCAAAGCTTTTGCTAATAACATCTCCAAAATCGGGTTGGGGAGATTTTTGGATTCTTTCAAAAATTGGATGCTCCATAGTTTTTTGGTTTGGTTAATGAAGGGTTAAATATACAAAAAGAAGTCTGCCATTTTGACACTTTCTTTATTTAAATTGTATCTTTGCTTGCCCTTTTTATGCAGGGGCATATTATTTGACCAAACAACAATTGTTCCGTTACAAACTAACGGCAAACGTATGGAAGAGAAAATTATAGAGGAACATAAACAAGGGGAAGCTTTGGTTCTGGAAGCCAAAGAAGGAAATACCAAAAAACTGTTTATTGAAAGCTACGGTTGCCAAATGAATTTTAGCGATAGTGAGATTGTTGCCTCCATTTTGGCCAATCAAGGGTATAATACCACGCAAAAACTGGAAGAAGCCGATTTGGTTTTGGTAAACACCTGCTCAATTCGCGATAAAGCCGAACAAACCGTTCGCAAGCGTCTTGAAAAATACAATGCCGTAAAAAAAACCAACCCCAAGATGAAAGTGGGTGTGTTGGGTTGTATGGCAGAACGATTGAAAAGTAAATTCCTCGAAGAAGAAAAAATTGTAGATATGGTCGTAGGCCCCGATGCCTATAAAGATCTCCCAAACCTGCTCCAGGAAGTAGAAGAAGGTCGCGATGCCGTAAACGTTATTCTTTCCAAAGACGAAACCTATGGAGACATTTCTCCTGTTCGTTTGGGCGGAAATGGGGTAACAGCCTTTGTGAGTATTACCCGTGGCTGTGACAATATGTGTACCTTTTGTGTAGTCCCCTTTACCCGCGGAAGAGAACGTAGTCGTGACCCGCAAAGCATCATTGAAGAAGTAAACGATTTGGCTTCAAAAGGATATAAAGAAATTACATTGCTTGGGCAAAACGTAGATAGTTACCTGTGGTATGGTGGCGGATTGAAAAAAGACTTCAAAAATGCTTCGGAAATACAAAAAGCAACCGCTACTACCTTTGCTCAATTGTTAGAAATAGTAGCTTCGGCACAACCCAACATACGTATTCGTTTTTCTACCAGCAATCCGCAGGACATGACAGAAGATGTACTCCATGCGATGGCAAAACACAATAATATTTGCAACTACATTCACCTACCGGTACAAAGCGGCAGCACCCGTATTTTACAAGAAATGAATCGCCAACATACGCGGGAAGAATATTTTCAACTCATCGATAAAATTCGAGAAATACTTCCTGATTGTGCTATCTCACAAGATATGATTGCAGGCTTCCCTACCGAAACCGAAGCAGACCATCAAGATACGCTTTCGTTAATGGAGTATGTGAAATATGACTTTGGTTTTATGTTTATGTATTCTGAAAGACCCGGAACCATGGCGGCCCGGAAACTGGAAGATGATATTCCGGAAGAAACAAAAAAGAGAAGACTTAACGAAATTATAGCCCTTCAGCAAAAACACAGTGCCTATCGTACGCAACAGTTTGTAGGCAAAACTGTGGAAGTTCTTATTGAAAAAGAAAGTAAAAAAAGTGACGCTGAATGGAGCGGTCGCACGCCGCAGAATACGGTGGCCGTTTTCCCTAAAGAAAACTACAAACCCGGTGATTTTGTCATGGTTCGTATAGATGATTGCACAAGTACTACCCTATTGGGCGAAGCGGTGGGTTATTCAGAAAAATAGTAAGGCATGGAGAGTATTCAATCAGTAAAACAACGCTTCGAGATTATTGGGAATGACCCAAAGCTTAACCGTGCTATTGAAAAAGCCATTCAAGTGGCACCTACCGATATATCGGTTTTGGTAACCGGTGAAAGTGGTGTGGGTAAAGAGAATATTCCTAGGATTATTCATTCACTTTCGCATAGAAAACACAACAAATACATAGCCGTAAACTGTGGTGCTATTCCTGAAGGCACTATAGACAGTGAACTTTTTGGTCACGAAAAAGGAGCCTTTACCGGAGCCACCGCTACCCGTAGCGGCTATTTTGAAGTGGCCGATGGCGGCACCATTTTTTTGGATGAAGTAGGAGAACTCCCCTTGCCTACGCAAGTACGATTGTTGCGAGTTTTGGAAAACGGTGAGTTTTTAAAAGTAGGTTCGTCCCAAATACAAAAAACCGATGTGCGTATTGTGGCGGCTACCAATGTAAAAATGGCCGAAGCCATTGAAAAAGGAAAGTTTCGGGAAGATTTATATTACCGTTTAAGTACTGTTGAAATTGCGTTACCTCCCTTACGGGATCGCGGTGAAGACATTCATTTGTTGTTCCGGAAATTTGCTGCAGACTTTGCCCAGAAATACAAAATGCCTACTATTCGCTTAGCCGATGACGCCGTGAGCTTATTGCTTCAGTATAACTGGGGAGGAAACATACGTCAATTGCGAAATATTACCGAACAGCTTTCGGTTTTGGAGCAAAAAAGAGAAATTTCATACAACACTTTAAAACAGTATTTGCCCAGCGTGGGAAGTAATTTGCCCGCTGTGATTAACCGAAAGAAACCCGAAAGTGATTTCAGCAACGAACGCGAAATTTTGTATAAAGTTCTGTTTGATATGCAGCGTGACATCAACGATTTAAAAAAGTTGACTTTGGAATTAATGAATACAGGAAGTGGCAGCAAAGTAAAAGAACAAAACGCCTCCCTCATCAATAAAATATATGCTGCAGATGATGAAAGAGCGGCTCAAATGGCGGCTTTTATTGAAGAAACCGAAGATGATTTGGAAGAAGCCCATAATGTGGAAGTATTAAATCCTTCAGAAAATTTTGAAGCAACCCCTCAAGCCAAAAACAGCGACAAATATCATTTTGCTGAAGAAATTGAGGAAGAAGAAAGTCTTTCAATTCAGGATAAGGAGTTGGAACTCATTAAAAAATCACTCGAAAAATACGATGGTAAGCGCAAAGAAGCCGCTGCCGAGTTGGGTATTAGTGAGCGGACTTTATACCGAAAAATAAAACAATATAATTTGTAGATTAACAGTTGTAATTGTATGAAGCTTTTTCAAAATTTTATAGCACTTATTGTGGCAATCCTTTTGCAAGGATGTGGTGTCTATTCATTTACCGGAGCAGATATAGATTACAGTTCCACAAAAACATTTCAAGTCAATAATTTTGTCAATAATGCTCCCATTGTAGAGCCTACCGTTGCCAGAAATTTTACTATTGAACTACAAGATTTACTGCTTAACCAAACAAGTTTGGATTTGGTAAACAACAATGGCGACCTTTTGTACGAAGGAGAAATTGTACAATATTATACTTCGCCCATTACCGCCACCTCGCAAAGTACCGCAGCACAAAACCGACTAACGGTAGCGGTAAATGTTAGGTTTTTTAACACAAAAGACCCCACCAAAGATTTTGAAGAACGCTTTTCATTTTATTATGATTATGGCGGTAATACACAGTTAATTGGCGCAGCATTAGACGATGCCCTTGCCATTATTTTTGAACGAATTACTCAAGATATTTTCAATAAATCGCTCGCAAACTGGTAATGAACACTCAAAAGTATATATCATTACTAGCACAACCTCAGCAAATTTCGAAGGAAGATCTTTCTAATTTAGGAAGCATTATTACAAAGTATCCTTTTTTTCAGAGTGCACGGGCGCTTCAATTAAAAGGCCTTAAAAACGAAAACAGCTTTCTGTATAACGAAGCCTTAAAAAAAACGGCTGCTTACACAACCGATCGTGACGTGCTGTTTGACTATATTACTTCCGATGTTTTTTTACAGAATGAAATTTCAGAACAAATTTTACAAAATTCCGAAGCCATAAAAAGAATGGAGGTGATTTCTGAAAATATTTCTGAAAAGATAAGCGCAGAAATCGACCAACAATTAAAGGCCGAAATTAAAAAAGCAGAAGCCATTTTACATCCCAAACTTTTTGAAAGAAAAGAAGAAAAAAAGGAGGCTGAAAATACCCTAAATGTTAACGAACCCCTTTCATTTCATAAAAACGAAACTCATTCTTTTAGCGAGTGGCTAAAGCTTACCAAAGCAACTCCTATTGATAGAAGTGAGGATGAAAATACTTTTGCGAGTGAAAATGCAAATCAAGATGTAGCCAGAAAGTTTGAGCTAATTGAACGCTTTATTCAGGAAAAAAAGAGGCCTGTTGCGAGTCTTGAAGATTCAAAAAAAGACTCCCAAGAAAAAAACATTAATCTTGCCGACCCCTATACAAAACCTTCGGAAAGCTTTATGACAGAGACTTTA
>JAGQZA010000082.1 GCA_020435805.1 Flavobacteriaceae bacterium | reverse complement strand
ACCGGAAGCCTTTAATTTTTGATATTGCGGAAAATAAATAGGATTTATAACTCTTCGTAAGGTTTCCCCATCGTGAAATATAAACCCCGAAGGATCTCTGAAAGAAGCTTGATGTGCGTTATTTTTTGGCATCGTCCTCTTGGGTTTTATCGTCTTCGATATCAATGGAATTGTACTCCTTATCTTCTTCTTTCACCAATCCGAAGAAAGATTTTATCTTGTACATGACATTTTTCGAAAATAATAAAATCCCAGCTGCGGCAGCGACAATGGCTTGTACAATCATTGCGCCCAATCCCGGATCGAAGTATAGAAATATCATTAAAAATTTACTCATTGTTTACCCTAATTTTACGAAGAATTAACAAAGTAACTAAAAAACGGACAGATTTTGCTTTTATTTTGTTTAAAGTTTCCCTCGTTTACGATCTACTTCTTTCAATAAAATTTTTCGAAGTCGCAAATGTTTTGGAGTTACCTCAACGTATTCGTCCTTTTGAATATATTCCAATGCCTCTTCCAAAGAAAACTTGATAGCAGGTACTATTCTTGCTTTATCATCGGCGCCAGAAGAACGCACGTTAGTAAGCTTTTTAGTTTTAGTAACATTAACTACCATATCATCTTGACGAGAGTTTTCCCCAATCACCTGTCCTTCATAAATATCCTCTCCAGGATCGATAAAAAAGCGTCCTCGTTCTTGTAATTTATCAATGGAATAAGGAATAGCCGTACCATTTTCCATAGAAACCATACTTCCGTTTTGGCGTTCGGGGATACCTCCTTTTAAAGGTTGATATTCTAAGAATCTGTGCGTCATAATGGCTTCCCCGGCAGTGGCAGTGAGTAATTGGTTACGTAACCCAATAATTCCACGGGAAGGAATTAAAAATTTACAAATCATGCGTTCGCCTTTACCTTCCATACTGGTCATTTCTCCTTTTCGAATGGTAACCATATCAATGGCTCGACCACTTACTTCTTCTGGTAAATCGATAGTTAATTCTTCCACAGGCTCACATTGTACGCCATCAATTTCTTTAATAATTACCTGAGGTTGTCCAATTTGAATTTCATATCCTTCACGACGCATCGTTTCAATCAATACCGAAAGGTGCAGCACCCCTCTTCCGAAGACCATAAATTTATCGGCACTATCGGTAGGTTTCATACGAAGGGCAAGATTCTTCTCCAATTCTTTTTCCAGACGTTCTTTAATGTGTCTTGAAGTAACAAACTTTCCATCTTTTCCGAAGAAAGGCGAATCGTTGATAGTAAACAACATGCTCATAGTAGGTTCGTCAATGGCAATGGTTTGTAGGCCTTCAGGATTTTCAAAATCGGCTATGGTATCCCCTATTTCAAAACCTTCCAATCCTACAATCGCACAAATATCCCCGGCAGTAACTTCGGCTACTTTTTTACGCCCTAAACCTTCAAAAATATGAAGCTCTTTAATACGGGATTTTACTACTCCCCCTTCTCTTTTTACCAAAGAAACCGGCATATTTTCTTTTAATACACCCCGTTGTAAACGCCCAATTGCAATACGCCCTGTAAAAGATGAATAATCCAAAGAAGTAATCAACATTTGGGGAGATCCTACATCGGTTTTTGGTGCCGGAATATGCTCCAATACCATATCTAATAGAGGCTCAATGTTTGACGTTTGGTTTTTCCAATCGTCACTCATCCAGTTATGCTTGGCAGAACCGTAAACCGTAGGAAAATCAAGCTGCCATTCTTCGGCACCTAATTCAAACATCAAGTCGAAAACCGCTTCATGCACCTCATCTGGCGTACAGTTTTCCTTATCTACTTTATTGATGACCACACAGGGTTTTTTACCCAATGTAATTGCTTTTTGAAGTACAAAACGGGTTTGCGGCATAGGGCCTTCAAAGGCATCTACCAACAAAAGCACCCCGTCGGCCATATTCAAAACACGCTCCACTTCACCACCAAAATCGGCGTGCCCGGGAGTATCAATAATATTAATTTTCGTGTTTTTATATTGCACCGAAACGTTTTTGGAGGTAATGGTAATCCCTCGTTCCCGTTCCAGATCGTTGTTATCCAGAATCAACTCCCCTGTTTTTTCGTTTTCACGAAACAAACTACAGTGGTGTAAAATTTTATCGACTAAGGTCGTTTTACCGTGATCTACGTGTGCAATAATAGCTATGTTTCTGATATTCATAAAGTCCTCTTTTAAGGCGGCGCAAAAGTAGTACTATTTTCTTACTATTTTGTGGTTGAGTGAATTATTATTTTTTGATAGTAAATTTGTATATTTAAATACTAAAATTATGTAGTTATGAGGGAAACGCTACTTACACTTTGTCTTTTATTTTTTTCTAACTTTTTATTAGGGCAGTTTGGGCCACAGCAGGTTATTTCAACAAGCGGGGATAGGCCCTATAGAGCATATCCAGTTGATATTAATGGAGATGGCAATGTAGATATTGTATCGGCATCTGGTTTAGACACTAAAATAGTCTGGTTCAAAAACCTTGATGGATTGGGGAATTTTAGTTCAGAAATAATCATAGAACAAAACAGCAGCTATTATCTATTTGATGTTATTGATATAGATACGGATGGTGACTTTGATATTATTTTGGAAGAAACAGGTGCTCCATTCAGATTATATTGTATGAAGAATTTAGACGGAAATGGTGATTTTGGAGCACCCAATTTAATTCTAGATAATATTTTTGACACATTAATGTCTCACAACTTTGTTGACATAGATAATGATAATGACCTAGATTTATTTATTGCTTTTTATCAAACTTTTAGTATTCGCTTTGTCTATTTTGAAAACTATGACGGAATGGGGAATTTTAGTGACGAGATTCTTTTAGTTGACAATAGTATTTATTACATAAGCCCCCTTTTAGAAGATATAGACCAGGATGGATATAAGGATCTCTTAACCTGTATAGATGAATATGCTCCAGCTAAATTTGTTTGGTTTAAAAATTTTGGTGAAGGCAATTTTGGAGAAGAACAAGAAATTTATCAGTTTGATTTTTTTCAATCTGATGCGACATCAGTAATTACTATGAAATATGTTGATATTAATTCTGATGGAAAAAAAGACATTATTGCAAATTGTAACAATGATGATACTGTTGGGTTATTTGAAGTTTGGTTGGAAAATATAGACAATCAAGGTAATTTTTATGACCCAACAGACCTATTTTATGTTGATGCCTATGATAGTTATTACGATTTAGATAATGACGGAGATAATGATGCTATTAAAAAATTATGGCTAAGCAATCAAATTATTTGGAATGAAAATATCAATGGTCTCGGAAATTTTGAAACTTCTAGAATTATCACAAATGATGTGATAAATGTGGCAGTAGTTTCAGCATCCGATTTGAATAATGATGGCCTATTAGATATAGTTTCAGCCTCCTATGATGATGACAAAGTAGCCTGGTACGAGAACACCGGTATTCTAGGTTTTTCAGAAAAAGAACAACCTGCAATTACGATATTCCCCAATCCAGTTAAGGGTATTATTTATTTGGAAACGGAAGAAGAAATCGAATCAATAGCTATTTATAATTCTTTAGGCGCAAAAATTTTGACTTTTTCGGGGACAAATCAAATTAATGTAGAAAATCTTCCCCAAGGAATTTATTTGCTGAAAGTACTTTTTAGTGACGGAAGTGCTACTTCCGAAAAGATCATCAAGTTTTAAATCAACTTGAAAATCGAAGTTTCGGTTTTGCCTATCTTTGTACTTCAAAATAAATATAGATGAAACTCGAACTAGTTCCAAAGTTAAAACATATCCAATCCAACAATTTTTTTCTTTTAGCAGGCCCATGTGCTATAGAAGGTGAGGACATGGCACTACATATTGCTGAAAAAATTGTGGAAATTACCAACAAACTTGAAATTCCCTATGTTTTTAAGGGCAGTTTTAAAAAAGCCAATCGTAGCCGTATTGATAGTTTTACCGGAATTGGTGACGAAAAAGCGTTGAAAATTCTTCGTAAAGTTTCAGAAACTTTCGATGTCCCCACCGTTACAGATATTCATGAAGTGAACGATGCCACCTTGGCTGCCGAGTATGTGGATGTACTTCAAATTCCTGCCTTTTTGGTGCGCCAAACCGATTTAGTAGTTGCTGCCGCACAAACCGGAAAGGTGGTAAATCTAAAAAAAGGACAATTTATGAGCCCCGAAAGTATGAAACATGCGGTCACCAAGGTAACCGATTGCCATAACGAACAAGTCATGATTACCGACCGCGGGACTATGTTTGGCTATCAAGATATGATTGTGGACTTTAGGGGGATTCCTACCATGAAGCAATTTGCACCTACCGTTTTGGACGTTACTCACAGCTTACAGCAACCCAACCAAAGTGCAGGTGTTACCGGAGGTCGCCCCGAAATGATTAGCACTATTGCCCGTGCCGGAATTGCTGTAGGAGTGGATGGTATTTTTATTGAAACCCATTTCGACCCAAAAAATGCTAAAAGTGATGGCGCCAATATGCTGGACTTAAGCCTACTGGAAAAGTTATTGCAGGATTTGGTAGCGATTAGAAAAACGGTTAACGAACTTTAAAGCCTTCTTCACGGGTTCTATAAGCCTCTTGCAAACAAGAAATAAGGACCTCACTATCAATATCTTCCATGCTGTAATACCGAAGGGATTTTACCCGTTTTCTTTTTTCAGAAATGAGGGCTGGGTGTGCAAAAGCAAAATCATTTGACAGCCAAAAGCAAACATCAACATACCCCTTGGTTACATTCAAATAGCAAATAGGGCACTTTTCCACAAAATAAAAAGGAAGTTTCCATTTATACAACAATAGAAATGTAGGCAAGGTGTTTTCAATAAGCACTTGAAGCTGTAAAAGTATGCTTTTAAAAGGTTCGGGTTTTTCAAGAATGTAAACTTCAGCAGGATTCATAGTATAAAAATAAAAAAAGGTTGCTTTTTTGAGCAACCTTTTTATAGCAAAACCGCCCGACTAACTCCCCAGTTAATTTTAAACGATTATTACTAATCTTTCATTGATGGCTATGCAATGACATCATCTTTTATATCCCAAAGATGCAATTTTTTTAAGATAAAATACAACAGGTTTTTTCCTGAATTTATCGGGGGTTTTTCCTTTTTCGCAAAGGATTTTTCCTATTCATTTTAAATTAAGCTACCTCTCTCTTTTCCTTTTTGTAGAAATATTAACATATTCCGTTTTGAAAATACAAATCAAAAACATTACTTTGTATTTCAAAGTACTTTATTATGAATGAGCAAGATTATTTGAAAGACATTAGTGAGATTAAAAACCTCATGAACCGCTCCTCCCGCTTTATCTCTTTAAGCGGATTGTCTGGCATTTTTGCCGGAATATATGCACTTACTGGAGCTGCCGTTGCTTATTTTTTCCTTTTCCCCGCAGGAGAATATGTTACCTTACACAGTTGGAATTTTAAAATGTTGGTAGGCATTTTAATGGCAGTAGCGGTTTTCAGTGTGGTTACAGCCTACCTTCTAACAACCAGAAAAGCCAAAGCTCACAATGCCAAAATTTGGGACGAAACCACTAAGCGATTATTGCTCAACTTTATGATTCCGTTAGTCACTGGAGGCATCTATATTTTAATAAAGCTGAACAGCCAACACTACGGCTTAACAGCTGCATTAATGCTCATTTTTTACGGCCTTGCGCTGGTAAATGCTTCAAAATATACCATTGGTAATGTAAAGTATTTGGGATATGTTGAAATTATTGCAGGTTTAATATGTGCTGCTTTCCCCGGATTTGGATTCTTGTTTTGGGTATTTGGTTTTGGCGTTATGCATATTATTTACGGAAGTATGATGTACTTTCAAGAGAAAAAACAATAGGTTTTGGGGATCATTGAAAATATAAACAAACTGTTTGACCATAGAATACGACTGGGAATCATGTCTATTTTGATGGTGAATGACGACGCCGATTTTAACCGATTGAAGGAGTTACTAGATGTAACTGATGGAAATCTGGCCAGCCACATAAAAGCACTGGAAAATGCCGAATATATTAAAATAGAAAAGCAATTTATCGATCGTAAGCCTAACACTCGCTATAGTGCTACAAAAATGGGGAAAGCAGAATTCAAAAAGCACATTGAAGCCCTTGAAAAACTAATTAAAAAATAAAAATTTTGTTTAATTACTTTGAAATTCAAAGTACTTTAAAAATGAAAATTACACTAAAGACAGCAAAAAATACCGCACTAACATTCTTTAGTATTGGTACACTATTATTTGTATTACTATTACTTACAAAATCATTACCAACCTTTGCTTTTATAGGTTTTGTATTTATAGTTACCGCTATTATTTATAATCTCACCATAGTTGTACTACTACTCATTCAGCTTATAAAACAGAATGAATTAGAAACCTTTTGTTCAATACTTATTATCCTCCTGAATATACCTATAGCCATTGGCTATTTCTATATACTTATACATTTCTTTTAACTAAAAAAACACATTATGGAGCCTAAAAAACAGAAATTTACCAGCTGGTTAAAAACCTCTATCACAGCAAGAATGATTGTGGTAGGATTTTTATTATTCGTTTTATTAATTCCATTGGAATTTGTAAAAAACCTTATTGCTGAAAGAGCTATGCGACAGCAGGAAGTGATTCGCGAAATAAACAGCAAATGGGGCAACGAAGTCCTTTTATCGGGCCCTATTTTAAAAATCCCTTACAAAACTTTTAAAGAAGAAAAAGTTTATATTCCGGAAACCAAGGTTTTTGAAATGAAAACCGAAGAAATCATCAACTATGCCTATCTCTTTCCGGATAAATTGGATATTGACGCCCAAGTTACCACCAAAGCCGAACCTTTAAAAAGAAGCATTTATGAGTCGGTTGTTTTTACTTCAGAAATGGAAGTAAAAGGAAATTTTCCAAATATCGATTTCAGCAGTAAGGATATACAACCTGAAGCTATTGTTTGGGATAAAATTTCGGTACTTATTAAAACATCCAATCTTAAAGGAATTAGGAATACCATCGAAGTAAATTTAGGAGGAGAAACACTGGCCATGACTCCCAAATATACCCAATCCTACCTAAATACAATGGAAACACAATACATCCCAAATTTTCCAAAAGAAAAGGAAACCCCTATTCCATTTTCCTTTAACTTAAAAGTGAATGGAAGCGAAAGCCTAAAATTTATTCCCATTGGGAAAGAAACCGATGTACGAATGAATTCTAACTGGCACTCCCCCAGTTTTGACGGCAACTACTTACCCGATGACGGTTCCAGGGAAATTACCAACGACGGATTTAAAGCCACATGGAAAGTGCTTCAAATTAACCGTCAATTTCAGCAGGAATTTTTTAACCAACTTCCCGATTTGGAAGAATTTGCTTTTGGGGCAAAACTTATTATCCCTGTTGATGAGTATCAAAAAAGTGAACGCACAGCAAAGTATGGATTCATGGTTATTGGCTTAACGCTTTTAGTATTTTTGTTAATTCAGTTAGTAAGTAAAATTTATATCCATCCCTTTCAGTACATTATGATTGGATTGGCCCTTGTCATGTTTTACACTTTATTAATTTCTATTTCTGAACACAGTTCTTTCCTGAAAGCCTACATTATTGCTGCGGCTTCGGTATTGGGTCTAATTACACTGTATTCTCGTGTTATATTAAAAGGGTTTAAATTTCCTTTATTGGTTTGCGCCTCACTGGCATCCTTGTACGGGTTTATCTATGTTATTATACAACTTGAAAATTATGCCCTGCTGGTAGGAAGCGTAGGATTATTTGTCATCCTTGCTACTATTATGTTTGCCTCCCGAAAAATTGATTGGGGAAATGAGTAAAAATTAAAAAGAGCCCTCTTTTTTAATAAAAAGAGGGCTTTATTTATTTCAATAATGAATCGATATTTCTGGATTTTTATATTCCTTTTGGTTACTGAAGTTAGTATCGCCATATTTCACTTCCATCCATTTATTAGAGGGTTTGTAGGGGACGTTTTGGTTATTCCTCTGCTTTATTCTTTTTTGAAATTATTTTTAAAAATAAATAACAGAAATTTACTTTTTGGGGTTCTAATTTTTGCCTTTTTTATAGAATTCCTACAAGTGTTTCCCATAGTAAAACTATTGGGACTACAGCATACCATGGCAGCTGTTATTTTAGGAACTCATTTTAGTGTGTTGGATTTATTAGCTTACATTTTAGGGATTATCCCTGTTTTACTACTTGAAAATAAATTACATTATAGAAAACGAAAAAAAAATAGTCATTGATGTAATAATTTTTATATTTTTCAATTTCAATTGTAAGATTTTTAAAATGATTCGGTTATTACTTTTTCTATGCATGTTTTCCTATTACACTCTTCAAGCACAAGAAAAAGTAGTGGGAGTTTTTGGGGAACCCACACGTACAGACTTCGATTTAAAATCGTATCCAAAAGATCCTGAAGCAGCCGCCGTGGTACTTTTTGAAAAAGGAAAAGTTTCAGTAAAATTAAATCGGCAGAGATATTTAGTACTCTATAAGGAGGTTCATAGAAAAATTAAGGTGCTTGACGCAAAGAAATTTGCCGAAGACGCTACCATAGATATCCTTTTATATACACCAAAAAAAGGAAAGCAGGTAATTACTAAAATAAATGCGATATCTCATCTTGGGGCGTTAAAAAATTACGTAAGTAGTTCAAATTTTTATACCAAAGATAAATATGAGAACTATTCTGAAATGAGCTTTACCTTCCCAAATGTTCAAGACGGAAGTATTTTGGAATATTCATATACTGTAGAGTCTCCATATTTCCACAAATATGAGTGGGATTTTCAGGAAAAGTATCCCAAAATCTATAGCGAGTTTATATCCGAAATTCCTGGAAATTATATCTATAGAGCACATTTAGGAGGTTTACAGGAGTTCGATTATAAAAATAGCTATATAAAAAACAATTGCTTTTCGATAGATGGGTACGGCGATGCTGCAGATTGTGTATATAGCGAATTTGTGATGAAAGATATTCCTGCTTTCAAAGAAGAAGACTTTATGCTTGCAAAGAAAAATTACATTTCAAGAATCCAATATGATTTACAGGAAACAATAAGCTTTACCGGCGAAAAAACTAAGTACACTAAAACCTGGAAAGACGTAGATAAGGAATTTAGGTTCGACAATGAGATGGGAAGACAGCTAAAATATGCTTCTTATTTTAAAGATAAATTACCAGCAAATATCCTTTCAATAGCTTCTACTTTAGAAAGAGCAAAAGCTATATATTATTTTATTCAAGAAAACTTTACATGGAATGGGGAGTATGAGATTTATGAAAATATTGATGTAAAAGATGCGTATGAGAAAAAGGGCGGAAACATTGCCGAAATTAATTTAATGCTCTTAAATGCCCTTGATGCAGCAAATATTAAAGCAGATTTAGCACTTTCTGCTACTAGAAATTATGGCTTCCCAACACTTATTTACCCTACCCTTACTGAGTATAATTACGTTATGGCGTTTCTAAAAATTGATGACCAAGAATACTATTTAGATGCCACCAACAAGTTTACACCATTTGGTGTATTACCCTTTAGGGCTTTAAACAAAGTGGCGCGAATTATGGATTTTAAGAATGAAAGTTATTGGCATCCCATTAATCCTGTCTCCAAAAACTTTAACTATATAAATTCCAAACTAAGTTTGGATTCGCAAGGAATATTAACTGGCACTATTGAAGAAAATTACCAAGGATACCTTACGGTTACAGAGAGAGATGCAATTACCACGCTTTCTAGGGAAAAATATATTTCTCAAAAGGAAAATAATTTTTCAGAAATTGAAATCTCTAATTTCTCTGTGGAAAACCTCCACGATAATGAAGAAGCCTTAAAAGTAACTTATTCCATAGAGCAGCAACAATCTTTTATAAATAATGAAATATTTTTATATCCCTTTTTTTTAGCTGAATATTTTAAGGAAAATCCATTCAAATCAGATAAAAGGGATTACCCTATAGAAATGGGCTATCCTTTTAGTCAGGTATTATTACTCAACATTGAATTAGACAAACAATATGAAGTGTCCCACCTTCCTGAAAATAAAACTATAAGACTTCCCGGAAATGAAGGAGTTCTTAGCGTGGTTTATTTGCAAAACGGAAATACCATTACTATTCGATATAAAATTGATATCAATCAGGCAAGTTTCGAATCTGAATATTACCTAGCCCTACAAGATTTTTTCTCTAAAGTGGTAGAAATAAATACCAAAACCCCTATTGCATTGAAAAAAATTTAATCCTCATCTACATAGGATTTAAGATATGCAAAGCGTTCTGTTAAATTTCCCTCAGCTGTGGTAATTTTTGCTCTTTCAAGAATTCCTTCAACATCACCATTAAAAAAAGCGGGGATTACGTGTTCCAAAAACATATCGCCAAAACCTTCACTCGCATCTTTGGGCAACTCACATGGTAAATTATCTACCGCCATAACCCCAATACTATTAGGAGTACCAAAAGGCACTTCACTTTCCGTTTTTGGGTCATACCCATAAAAGGGTTCTGCAATGGTAGATGCACGTAAGGTACTGGCAATGGGGCCATCCACATCGCAAGAAATATCACTTACAAAGTTTATTTTAAAATCTGTCTTTTTTGCATC
>JAGQZA010000081.1 GCA_020435805.1 Flavobacteriaceae bacterium | reverse complement strand
TCGTAGAAATTTGTCATTGTTTCCTACCTGGTTTTCTAAGGTGCAGAGTGGTGATATGGCATTATTTACCATTATTGCCTCCCAAGGGCCTTTGTATAGGATTGACGCACCTATGAGCGTGTATCGAAAAAATGCAGCCGGTATAACCAATGCTATCCAAAAGGAAGAATACCATACGAACCGCATTAAACTTTTCTCTTATTTTGAGGAGTATTTAGAAGGGAGGGAGCAAGAAAAAATTAATGAAGTGATACATTTTCATCAGCAGAAGCTTAAAAAATTGCAACCCACTTCTTTGAAAAACCGAATTAAAAAATTTTTAAAGCCCTAATGGATAAGCGGTTTATTAATATAGAGTTAAACAGTAAAAACTTGGATGTTTATTTTGTACGCACGTCCATTTTTAAGGCTTTACAAGAGGTTTTACCACAGTTTCATGGGAAACTTTTGGATGTAGGCTGTGGTAAAATGCCCTACAAAGACTATGTGTTGCAACATGCAGCCATACAAGAATATGTGGGGCTTGATATTGAAGATGCCCTATCGTACGATCGTGCCATTCGTCCAGATGTTACTTGGGATGGCCGTACCATGCCTTTTGAAGAAGCTTCTTTTACCTGTGCTTTTGCTACCGAAGTGTTGGAGCATTGTCCTGAACCCGAAATAGTACTAAAAGAAGTATATCGCGTTTTAAAACCGGGAGGTGTTTTTTTCTTTACGGTTCCCTTTTTATGGAACCTGCATGAAGTGCCTCACGATGAATACCGTTATACCCCTTTTTCTTTGGAGCGTCATTTTAAGAATAGTGGATTTAGTAATGTTGAGATAAAAGCCACCGGTGGCTGGCATGCTGCTATGGCACAAATGTTAGGGTTATGGGTGCGTAGGGCACCCATGTCTAACACCCAAAAAAAATACCTTTCGGGATTATTAAAACCTGTGGTAAATTATTTGATTAAGAAAGATGGGTTGCAAAAAATTCAATTTAAAGATGGCCAAATGATTACCGGCTTAACCGGGATAGCTAAGAAGTAAGTTATGAATATTGCCTTATTTACACCGAATCAAAATCCGTATTCAGAGACCTTTATACAGGCTCATAAAAAGTTTTTGAAAGGAAAGGTGTTTTACTACTACGGAAAGCAGCCCATTCAGTTGGAAGGTGCTTCATCACTTTATTCAGCTAAAAAATTACTACCCCTTCGGATTACGGCCAAATTGTTTCGCAAACCCCCTTCATTTATAAGGGAAACGGTGTTGCTTCGCTCCCTCAAAAAAAATGCTATTGATGTTGTCTTGGCAGAGTATGGAAATCATGCGCATTATATACTTCCTATTGTTAAAAAGCTAAAGCTTCCTTTAGTGGTTCATTTTCATGGGTATGATGCCAGTAACACAGCTGTTATTGAAAAATGCCATAGGTATCAAGAAGTTTTTTTGTATGCTTCTAAAGTAATAGCGGTTTCCAGAAAAATGGAATCCATGCTATTGGCCTTGGGGTGTCCCAAAGAAAAGTTGGTCTATAATGTGTATGGCCCTCAGCCTGAATTTATGGAGGTGCAACCTACCTACACCAAACCACAATTTTTAGCCGTGGGAAGGTTTGTTGACAAAAAAGCACCTTATCTTTCTATATTGGCTTTTAAGGAGGTACTAAAACATTTTCCATCGGCTCGATTGCTCATGGCGGGCAATGGCCCCTTGGAAGATGCGTGTAAAAACTTAGTAAACTATTTCCAGTTAGAGCGGAATGTTACTTTTTTGGGGGTTATAGATGCTCCAAAATTTAGGGAGTTATTGAGTGAATCCATCGCTTTTGTGCAACACTCTATTACGCCAACTTCCGGAGATATGGAAGGTACTCCACTGTCTATTTTGGAGTCCAGTGCCGCGGGGCTCCCGGTAATTGCTACTCGTCATGCGGGTATTCCCGATGTGATTGTGGATGGAAAAACAGGGCTACTGTGTGAAGAACTGGATGTTAACAGTATGACAAAAAATATGGTAACTTTATTGAACAATCCAGCGGTAGTACACCAAATGGGAGCAGCAGGGAAAGAAAATATTAAATTGCACTTTTCTTTAGAGCGACATATTCAAGTTTTACAGGAAGTGATAGAAAGCGCATTATAGATGACTATTTTAGGGAAAAACATACAGCCCATTATCATGATAGGCGCCATGAAATGTGGTACTTCCACCATTTTTAAGCATTTGCAGCTGCATCCGCAGATATGTTTTCCGCCTTTAAAAGAACCCGAGTATTTTTCAAAAAGTATGGGGCAGGAAAAATATAAGTTGGGAGCTTATGAAGCATTGTTCGATATACAACCCGGCCATAACTATACTTTTGACGGGTCCACCGGATATGCTAAATTTCCTGCTGAAAAAGGAGTTGCCCAACGAATTTATGACTATGGGTTGCAACCTAAGTTTCTGTACATTGTGCGAAACCCTTTTCAGCGTATCGAATCGCATTACAATTTTATGCGAAAGGATTTACAGTGGAAGAGTAGCATTATAGCAGATCACCTTATCCATACCTCCAATTATTTTATACAGTTGGAACAATATGCGACGTATTTTGATAAAAACGATTTTCTGATTCTTGATTTTGAAGAACTTATGGCAGATTATAAGAAGACTTTAAAGAGAATCTATGATTTTGTAGGGATTGAAGACTATGTTTTTTCAGAAAACGAAATTCAAAATAATAAGACTAAAGCGGTAAACCGAAACGAGTTGAAACTTCAAAAACAGTTAGGAGGTAAATTTGGATTTTTACCCAAATCCTTTCGGCAGTTTGCCAAAAAAGTACTAGGGAAACTATCCAAAAGAGAAAAACGAACGCTTTCTGCCAAAGAACGAACCTATGTTAGAGAAAAACTGCAAAGCGATATGTTGAAATTCCAAGAAGTTTATGGGTTTGATGTTTCCCGATGGGGATTTAACAAATAGGCTATGTATGATACAAGTTTTTTGGTTTCAATACTTATCCCTACCTACAATAGGGCTACTATTATTGGAGAAACTTTAGACAGTATCCAACAGCAACAATATCCTCACTGGGAATGTATTATTGTGGATGACGGTAGTACAGATGCAACAGAGAAAGTTGTTCATTCGTACACGAGCAACGATCATCGGTTTCAGTATTACCATCGACCCAAAAACCTACCGAAAGGAGGCAATGCCGCTAGAAATTATGCTTTCTCAAAAAGTCGTGGGGAGTATATACAATGGTTTGACAGTGATGACCTTATGACGCCGGATTTTCTACAAAAAAAAGTGGAGGTTTTTGCAAAAAGTCCCGAGTTGGACTTTGTGGTTTCCAGAACGATGAATTTTAAAGGGAGTGAAAAAATGTCGATTTCGCACTATGATGATAATTTACAATTTCCACTTTCTCTTTCCGGGTTTTTGAAAAAGCAGGTGTATTTTATGACACCCGATGTACTTTTTAAGCGGGAATCGGTTGCTTGTATAAAATTTGATGAGCACTTGCGCTCTGCACAGGAAACCAATTTTTTTATTCGGTTTTTGGCACAAGATACTTTACAAGGAAGCTATATTAATGAAACCCTTACTTTGCGAAGAATACACCCTGCATCGATCCAGCAAGGCGTAAAGAAAAACCACAAACAAGCTACTTTAGAGAAATTGCTTTCGTATGTGCAAGCCTTTTTTTCAATACAAAAAAAAGTGGATCAGGGGTTGCGGGAAATTATGATACATGATCTTATTATGCTATTTTATCATTTGAAATTTCCAGGGGTCCCTTTGGGCGTGTTCCTTAAATTTCTGTTGGTATTAACGCAAACTAAAGGGGTATTGAAAGCCACGGCATTCCTTTTTGCCATGGTGTTGGTTAGTATTTTCAATAAAGGTTATAACTTAGTGAATTATGCCCGCTCCTAATCCATTAGTTTCCGTAATTATCCCCTATTACAATCGTCCGGAAAAATTGGAACGATGTATTATGTCTGTAAAACAGCAAACTTTTACGGCTGTCGAGATTATTGTTGTAGATGATGCCTCTAGTATTCCTCCGTCGATATATCATAACGATATAATTTATGAAAAAAATAAGGAAAATGGAGGCCCCGGAGTGTCACGTACTAAAGGGATGGCAATAGCCCATGGGACATTTTTTGCTTTTCTGGATTGCGATGATTACTGGGCACCTCAATTTTTGGAAAAAATGATACTCCTTTTACAGGAAAATCAGGAAGTGGTCATGGCGTACAGTAATGTTTATTTGGTCAATGAAGAAGCAGAAACAGTTGGAATACGAAGAAAAAAAGAACGGGTGGTACATCAAATCTTACCCGAAATATTAGTAAGAGGCAGGGCGTGGTGTACCAGCAGTTGTGTTTGGAGGGCAAGTGTAATTCATCAAGTGAGTTGGCTTAGCACTCGTATTTGGGAAGATTATGCTTTTGATGTTGACGTGGCCCTGAAAAATAATAACGTTATAGGAACCAAAGAGAAATACGTATATTATGATGCCTCCGGAGACGATAAACTTTCTGGCGTTGTTGACGATGCTACCATTTTGGAAAAGAGTAAATCGTTGCAGTATGTTTCCAAATTGTTGCAGAAAAACTTTTCAAAAAGGGATAAAAAAATATCTGGGGCCATTAGGAAGCATTTATTAAATCAACTCATCCAATTATTAGGAATGAAAAATAAAGCTCCTTTAGTGATAAAGGAAAATGAAGCGGCATTAAGGTATTGGGGCGGTCCCTTGATAGGGGGATATATTCAATTTACTAGTTTATTGAATTTAAAATTACGAGTTGCGTTGTTGAGAAAAATTAGGAGAAAACTCTTTTAAAGAATCAAAAGTACTTTCAATAGTTTGAAACCGCAGTTACATATTGTTATTTTTGATGGAGATCTTCATCCTTCCACCTTTGTATATCGATTGGCCGAAGGGTTGTCAAAATTGCATAAGGTTTCCATTATGGGATTTAGCGGAAAACCCAGGCCCGGTATTCCTAACCTTAGTTATGTACCTTTAGGAAGTGCTTCTCGATTCCCTTCATTGGTTTTAAAAAGCTTGAGCTGGTCTTTCACCTATTTTTTAAAGAAAGGATCCCCGAAACCATTTCTTGCTACCCTAAAAAATAGCATATGGCTTCGAAAGACCCATTTGCAGCAGCAAAATTTTCACCTTGCTTTGGCATTGCTACGACCAGATATTGTTCATGTGCAATGGCTCTCTTTATTGCCTTGGTGCGAAGAAATTCTTTCTAAAAGGATGTATAAAGTGGTTTTAAGCCAACGGGGGTACCAAGTAAATGTACGCCCTTTTGTTGATGTGGTCAATTTTGAATACTTGCAGCAATGGTACCCTAAACTAAGCGGATTTCATTCGGTTTCTCAAGCGATTTCGGTAGTGGGTAATACCATTTGGGACGCTCCCAAAAAAATAGACCATGTGGTGTATTCGGGATTTGATTTTGATACAATTCCTTTTCGAGAAAAATATACCAAAGAGACTACCTTGAAAATACTGTCTGTGGGAAGACCTCATTGGATAAAAGGGTATGCCACGGCATTAAAGGCATGTGAACTCCTTAAAAAGTACCATGTCCCTTTTCAATATACTATTATTGGCGCAGAAAAAGATGAGGAGCTATTAGTGTTGATGGATACCTATGGTATTTCCCAACACGTACATTTGCTCCCAAAATGTTCGCAAGACCAGGTGTATCAAATTATGGGGCAGCATGATGTATTGTTATTTCCATCCTACCAAGAGGGGCTCCCCAATGTGGTGGTAGAAGCTATGGCTATTGGTTTGCCTGTTGTTGCTACCCAATGCGGGGTTGAAGAATTATGGAAAGAATCATGGGACCCATTGGTTCCTGCCTATGATAGCGTAGCGTTGGCAAATGCTCTCGTTGCTTTTTCAAAGAAGCCTTTGGAAGCTATTGAAAAACAACGATTGGAAGCAAGAATGAACGTATTGAAACAACATGCCTCCGTAAAAATGGTAGCCGATATGGAGATGCTTTATCAAAAAGTAATGGAACAAGGATAGTTCTTGCTCTAAATAATTTACTAAAAGCATAAAAAATAAGTACCTTGCTTCTTTAAATTTAGCATGCCCAAAACGCAGACCCCCATCATCCCTCATACACCCACTTTCGCTAAGGTTGCAGCGCCCCATGAGTGGAACAAAGAAGCAATTTGTGTGTTTGTGGCCACCGGTTTTTTTTTGGATACCGATACCTTTTGGTGTGATGAGCTCGTAATACCCCCAGCTACAGATTATGAGTTGGGTGACCACCATTTTTTAAGCCGCCATCATTCATGGTTTCAATGGCATTATACGCCAAGAAATATCTCTTTTGAAGAAGCACTGGAAGAATTTACGGAGCTTTTTGAAAGCATCCTCGATAGGCAAGTTAAAGATGAAAAGGTCATTTTACCCTTATCCGGCGGATTGGATAGCCGAACACAAGCGGCCGGATTAGCGTTTTTGGGAAAGAATGTAAGTTCTTATAGTTATGAATTTAAAGAGGGTTATCCGGAAACTAAAATTGCCCAAAAAATTGCTGCTGTTTGTGAGTTTCCTTTTCAAAAATTTACGATTCAAAAAGGGTATTTGTGGGATTGCATTGAAGAATTAGCGAACATAAATGGTTGTTACAGTGAATTTACTCATCCCCGTCAAATGGCTATTGCCGAGTATTATAAAGAAATGGGCAGTATTTTTTCATTGGGGCATTGGGGCGATGTGCTGTTTGATCGTGGCGCACCCGAAGGAATACTTCCCGAAGACGCACTTGCCCTAATTAAAAAGAAAGTAGTGAAGAAAGGGGGGATGGAATTGGCAGAGAAACTTTGGCAGGCTTGGGGTTTGCCGGGAAGATTTGAAACGTATTTTGAAGATCGATTACAAACCCTGTGGAATGGTATTGCCATTGAAAATGTTAGTGCTAAGATGCGTGCTTTTAAATCGTTGTATTGGGCACCCAGATGGACCTCTACCAATTTGGCTATTTTTGAAGAAAAGAGACCTGTTACTTTGCCGTATTACAGCAATGAAATGTGTCAATTTATTTGTACTATTCCTGAGGCCTACTTAGCCGATAGAAAGTTGCAGATTGCCTATCTTAAAAAACGAAATCCTTCCTTGGCTCGTATTACTTGGGAGGCTAAAAAACCTTTTCATCTCTATAATTTTCATAAACATAAAACTCTTTCACATGTCCCTTATCGTATTGTAAACAAACTACAACGCGAGGTAAAAAAAATGACCGGTAACTCTTATATTCAACGCAATTGGGAACTTCAATTTTTAGGAAAAGAGAATGCTGAAAAGTTAGCGCAGTATCTTTTTTCAGAATCGCTTACCACACTTGTCCCAAAAAATATCACAGAAGAGTTTTACCAAAAATTTAAGGCAGCTGATGCTGTTTATTATTCGCATCCGGTAAGTATGCTCCTTACCTTGGCTCTTAAAACCCAACAAAATGGAGCCCACTAAAAAAAGAATTTTATTTACCCTCCCCAATTTTAAAACGGCAGGGAGCAAGTATGTGTTGTTGGCCATTTATAATGGTTTAGATAGGACGTATTTTCAGCCGTATATTCTAGTTGAAAAATTTTTTGAACAAATTCCAGATGTAATCCCGAAGGATGAACAATTACTTCTTTCCAGACAAACTTCCAGGAGCACTTATATTAAAAGGTTCAGAAAACTTTTAAAAAAGCAAAAAATAGATTTGGTGCATTCGTGGGATTATCGTTCCAGCTCTCTGGAAGCTATTGCGTGCAGATTGAGTGGTGTAAAATACTTGTTTACCAAAAAAAATAATGCTTGGTCTAAACGTTGGTTTGCAAAGAGTTTGTTGTCGTCTCACATCGTTTACAATAATCCGGAGATGCTTCACCGGTTTTTTGACACTTCTTTTCTTAGGACTAAAGTTAGCCTTATCCCTCACGGGGTGGATGTAGATTTTTTTAAACCCGCTAAGTCTATTAAAGACAACACTTATTTTACCATGGGGTTTATTGGTGTGATTGGCCCTAATAAAAATCAGATGTTTTTGTTGAAGGCCTTAAAAGAACTTCCCGAACATTTTCGAGTTTGGTTTTATGGACAAGCCGATGAAGATTATTTAAAACTGTTGCAAAATTTTATTGAAGACCATCAATTGGTGGATAGGGTAGCTTTTCATGGCTTTATTCAGAATGAAGAAATTCCTTTGGTCATGAAACAATTTGACGTCCTGGTACTTTCCTCAAAAAATGAAGGACTTCCCTTATGCATTATTGAAGCTTTGGCATGTGGAGTTCCTGTTTTATCTTCAGATGCAGGTGGGGGAGCGAAGTTTCTGTTGCAAAATGGGGGGGGATATTTATTTGATTTGGAAAGCCCCTTACAGTTAGTTTCACAGCTAAAAAGGATTGCCGAAAACCCCGAAGAGCAAAGAAAACTTTCAGAAGAAGGAAGAAAAGCAGTAGTTTCAAAGTTTACCTTGCAGCAGGAAATAGCATCGTATGAATATTTATACACACAACTAACCTCCAAAGCGTGAGTCGTTTTCAAAAGCATATCATTGTGGTGGGTTCTGCTAGAAGCGGAACCAGTTGGCTTTGTGAATTACTGGCCCGCCCGTATCGCTATCGATTGCTTTTTGAGCCTGAGCATGAATTTCAAACCCCACAGGGACACCTTTTGTGCGACCGATGGATTACGTCTAAGGAAGATGCCGGAAAAGCCCATGGGTATTTAACAAAGGTATTCCGAAATGTTGTAGATAATGATTGGATTGCACAGCATAGTAACCGAAAATGGAAACGACATTTATGGCCCTTTATCCCCAAAAAATATATCATTAAGTTTGTACGTTGCAATTTGGCAGCAACGTATATGAATGAGGTATTCCAAATTCCTGTTATTCATATTATAAGGAATCCTTACGACGTGATTGAATCACAACAAAGAGTTCAGTTTCCTTGGTTATACGATGTTAGCCGTTTTCAAAAAGACAACAAATTGATGGCATTTGTAAAAGAACAATACGCATTTGATCTTTCCGGTATAGACAGTATGTCTCCCGTGGAAAAACTAACCGTACGGTGGTGTTTGGAAAATGTTATTCCTTTTTCGTTTTCTGAAATAAAAAGCCCTACTTATAAAGTGATACCATTTGAAGAACTGCGTAATAATAAGGAACTATTTCTTGAAATATGCCATGAGTTTAAGTTGGAAGTAACCCCTCACATTGATAAAATTTATGAAAACCCTTCCAGTAAAGCCCATCCAAGGGGCTTAAAGGCTTCTGCCAAACAACAGCAAAATTTATCTGCTATAGAGCGAAAGCAAATTGAAAACCTTTTAACGGTTTTTAAAGTAAACCACTATTAAAAAATAGTAGCCGTCTATGAAAGTTGCCTTGGTATTAACAGTTAAGAATGAAGAACGAATCTTACGGGATAACCTTCTTTACCATAAAGCCATGGGATGTGAGAAGATATTCGTGTATTTTGATGGTACTACCGATGATGGAAAAGCTTCTATTGCCGATTTGGATTTTGTAGAAATTAGCGATTCTGTTTCAAAAGAAATTTTTGAAGAAGTTGATTTTCTTTCAAAGTTTACTTCACAAATGGAAGAACACCATACCGCTCGACAATGCTTAAACACCTATGATGCCAAGTGTAAATGTGCCAAAGAAGCGATAGATTGGTTAATTTCTATTGATGCCGATGAATTGGTTGTTCCCAATATAGAAACCAAAACAGACCTGCCCAGTTTTTTCAAAACAATTCCTGATGAAATTGTAGTGGTGAATTTTCAGGTACAGGAAGTGTTGCAACACAAAATGGCTTACACTCATGTTTTTGCGGAAGAGACCCTTTTCAAGACTACCCATAAATTTACGTCACGTTTTGAGAATATCCGGAAAAGGATCTATAACCCTTTTGAAAAAAAGTATATTCCATTTTCTTATTGGTATGGTCAGCATTTAGGAAAAGCGGCTCTTCGGGTAGATTCCAAGATAATCCCTCATAATGTGCACCGTTATAAAACATTTGATGGTTCTGCTTTTAAACAGATCGAAAAAGGGTTTGTATTGCATTACCATGCGTATGATTTTGAAGATTTTGTAAAAAAGTTTACCAATTTTAAAAAACATCCCGACACATTTTTGTCGGGTAATAAAGTAGAATCGATTAAATTGTTGTTGCGGGACGTTGTTAATCATCCCGATGCTACCAATGAATCTTTACGAAGCTATTTTGCCGAAAACCTTTTGTTTTCAGAAAAAGAAGTTAGAAAGCTGTTAAAGAACAACTTCCTTTATTTTTTTAAAAGAAGTACCCCTGCGCTGGTTAAGATAGTAGTAGTACAGGAAGTTTTTACTAATTTAAGAAAATGAAGTTACATTATTATCAACCTTCTGAAGACAGTTCCAATTTTGGGGATGAGCTCAATAAATACATTTGGGAATATTATTTTCCAAATTTTTTTGATGAGGACGACCGGGTTGTTTTTTTTGGAATAGAAAATAATTTGAGAGAAGCAAAAAAGTTTTACCCCACCTCAAAAATTATCATATTTGGGTCCGGTGCCCATGCACCTTCTCAAAAAATGGAGCCCAATTTTGAAGTCGATTTTGTTCGTGGACCTTTGTCTGCACAATGTCTGGGGCTAACCAAGGATCATTGGATT
>JAGQZA010000080.1 GCA_020435805.1 Flavobacteriaceae bacterium | reverse complement strand
GACGACAAAAAGCAACCCATTGAAGCGGCTTTGGAAGACTTGAAAAAGGCTTACGAAACCAAAGATGTAGCTACCATTCAGCCAGCGTTGGACAAAATTAACGAAGCTTGGAAAGTAGCCAGTGAAGAAATGTACAAAGCCCAAGCCGAGGCAGGAGGTCAAGGTGGTACAGCCGGACAAGCTCACTCAGACGCAGGGGGTAATGCTAGTTCCAACGGACAAGAAGGTGCCGACGTAGAAGACGTTGATTTCGAAGAGGTCAAGTAGCCTGTCCTGAGCAGAGTCGAAGGATAGATTTCGAAGAAGTGAAATAAGATGTCACTTCGAGCGCAGTCGAGAAGTCTCACAGACATTTGATAAAAAGACGTAAGACATAAGATAAAAAACCCTACCTTTTGGTGGGGTTTTTTGTTACCCGCTTTTTTTAGATTCGTTATCATGGAATGGACATCCTATGTAATTATACTGTTCATCATCATTGCGGTGGTAAGCATTCTTTTATACTTTTTTCAGGAGCGATTTCTATTTCATCCCGAAAAACTTCCCAGAGATTTTGTGTTTCAGTATGAAAATCAGGTGGCAGAAGAGTATAATTTAGAACTGGAAGACGGTTCTATTATTAATGGACTTCATTTTAAATCTGAAAAACCAAAAGGGGTGGTATATTATTTAAAGGGCAATAGTAAAAGTATTAAAGGTTGGGGCAAGTTTGCGGTAGATTTTACCATTCATAATTTTGATGTTATTATGATCGATTATCGCGGTTTTGGGAAAAGTACCGGGAAGCTAAGCCAAGAAAGTATGAAACGGGATGCCCTGTTTGTGTATGATAAAATTAAGGAGAAAGTACCTGAAAACAGGATTATAGTCTATGGACGTTCGCTGGGTACGGGATTGGCCACCAAAGTAGCTTCGGTAAATCATCCCAGAGCATTAATTTTGGCATGTCCCTATTTTAGTATGTCTAAAGATGTAAAAAGATACTTACCCTTAATTCCATTAGGTTTAATAATGCGCTATCACATGCCTACGTATAAATGGATAAAATATGTAGAATGCCCTATCAATATTATTCATGGGACTAATGACAGAGTCATCAAATTTAAATCGAGCTTGCAATTATCAAAAATTAAACCCAATACCACCAAATTATTTCCTATCATAGAAGGGGGGCATAAAAACCTCCATAACTTTGAAAGCTATCATCAAGCAATCCATGAAATACTCAATAATACCGGAAATTTTCATGTAGATAGAGAAAATACTAGTATTAACTTTATTAGAGGTACAAAATAACTTTCATGAAAATTTTTTTAAAAAGTTTGATGATTTTATTGGGAGTAGGTCTCCTATTCTTTTATTTTTTTCAGGAATTGTTGCTATTCCGTCCTGGGAAGAAAATCCCTAAAGAAGCGGTGTATCAATTTCAGGAAACCTTTCAGGAAGTAAACCTCACAACCATAGATGGTAAAACCCTTAATGCCTTGCATTTTACACTGGAAAACCCGAAAGGTATCGTGCTTTTTTTCCACGGAAACAAAGGGAATTTAAACCGTTGGGGGGCGTTTGCGCCAACTTTTTTACAGCACGGGTATGAAGTATTTATGATAGATTTCCGAGGCTATGGAAAATCCACGGGAACATTTGATGAATCAACAATGTATAGCGATGCCTTACTGGCGTATGACCACGTGCGAAAAAGCTATGAAGAAGAAAAAATTATTGTGTATGGGTATTCTTTAGGAACTACTTTTGCGGCACGCATAGGAGCTACCCACCAACCGAAACATCTTATTTTTGAGGCACCCTTTTATACCATGAAAAGGGCTGTACGCCATAAATTTGTATTATCGCCGGTTTTTTTAATGCGGTATGAGTTTCCTACCTATAAAGATATGCCTAATATTACTTCTCCCACCACTATTTTTCACGGTACCAAAGACCCTACTACTTCTTATGCGGAGTCTGAAGAGTTATTTAATTTATTGAAAGTTGAAAACAAACAATTTATATCGCTGGAGGGCGGGGATCATCATAATGTGCCAACCTTTAAGGAGTATCAGGAAGTGTTGAAAAAAATACTGAAATAATTTACTACTTCACAAACCGCAAGGTTTGCATCCCCTTTTCCGTAGAGAGCTCTAAAAAATAAAGTCCAAGGGGAAGGTTTTCAACATTAAGTGAAGCATCGTTTTTAAAAGTCCCTTTTTGCGCCAATTGCCCTAAGGAAGTGTACAATTTGTAAGAGGCAGCAGAAAGATCATTTTGAGAGGAAAGATGTAGCATACCCTTGACAGGGTTGGGGTAAAGCGTAACGTTAATTTCAGTCAAGATTTGCGTATTTAAATTACATTCAAACTCGTTGATATAGCCCCAAATTTCGTTATTCAACAAATTGGGTACCGGTACACCCGAAGGGTCTTCGCCCATCCGTATCCACACCATATTTTGTGAAGGAATCACATTCACAAACTGGCCGTCTTTTCCTAAGCCCGAAATCATATCGTCCGGCGCATTGGGAAACAAAGGCCCGGGAAATACCACTTGCAAACTGGGAAGCATAAAGCTCTCTTTTCCGTTCAACCACCATAAGTAACCGTACGATTTGTTGAGGTCTTGCGAGGTGTTTACCATTTGGTTAAAATAGGCTGTGTCACTCAATACAGGAGTACCGTCCCAATTACCTTGATTCAAGATGAGCAACCCGAAACGAGCCATACTGCGAGGCGTGCTAAAAAACACATTGTTATAGCCGGAAGGAAGATACAAACCGTCCATCCCAGTAATCGATTTTACTTTTTGTTGGTTATAGCTATTCAAGTTTTGCCCGGTAGCATTTTCAATGACGCCATCCAGTAAGGTATAAGGTCCATTATGATATGCCCAACGGGTTCCGGCATCGGCCAGATATTGCAAACAAGCAGGATCGGTACAATATGGGTCGGCCACCCCATCGTCCAGTCCGGAGGTCATGGTGAGTTGGTTCCAAATACTAATAGCGGCTTCCTGTGAGGGGGTACAACTGGTCCATCCTGTTCCCAGATAATCGGAAGAAGCCTCTTGTAGCTCTAAAAATCCTTCTTGCTGAGCAATCCCCGTAAGCACTGCGGTAAGGGTTTTTCCTGCGGAAGCCCAGTACCAGTTAGATTCGGCGGTAAAACCATCAAAATACTGCTCTAATACTATTTTCCCGTCTTTAAGTAGAATAAAGGCTTTGGTATCGTTATCGGCTAAATATTGATAGAGTTCGTCAATTTTATCGGGGCACCAATTTAAAGTTTCGGGGTTTATGGTTTCCCACTCCGAAGAGGTATTGGGGGGAAAATACAATTGCGCATAACTGCCGTAATTCAATAGAAGAGTGAAAGCAATTACTAAAGTCGGTCTCATAAGTCAAAGATTTGGGTATTGGGCTTTTTTTCTTAATAAAAGTTTAAGTTTTCGCTGTTCTTCCTTTATCCATGAGATATGCCAGTAATGCTAAAAGTGAAAAGGCAAACAAGGAGGATAGGGTAATCATGGCAATATCATCGGGAGGTGCGGGAGCTATATAAAAGTTAATGTAGTTTACAAACAGTAAAAACGCTATAAAAAGAATAGCTACATATTTTCCCCAGGGTTTTTTGGTTTGTGTTTTCCGCATATAATACATCCATCCAAACAATAGGACAAGCGCTTCAACAATAAACGCCCAATCTTTATAATTCCAAAGTCCGAAACCCAATTTGGGTTCGCCATACAGTATGGGAAGGTCCGGGACATGCACGATAAGATCAATAAACCAGTGGGAGAGAACGGCGATACCCATGACTACAGAAATACTTTTTCGGTGTTCCTTTTTTCTGGCTATTCCGTAGTTGTAAACCAAATAAAAGAGCAATCCCCAAACCACGGAAGCAACCAGCCCATGAGTAAAGGGAAAGTCCATTTTAAAATTGTTGACTTCGGTGAAATTAGGAACCAGTTCCAAATGTTCAATTCCCAAAAGTGCAAAAGGGAAAAAGAGAATGTCCACAAACTGAGTGGCGATAAATAACATACCTAAGGAAGCCTTGGGCTCTTTGCCCTTTAAGGCGAATGCTGCTGCGTAATGACCTACAAACATGATAGTTAGTTTCTTTCAAAGTTAGTATAAACTTTTATAAGTACATTTGCGACATAACTATTTTTATATGGAACTACCAAAATTCCTTTTAGGCGATAATACCGATTATCCTAATGCTATTTTTGTGATTCATACCGAATTCCCCCGCTTTGTTATCAACCTTGAAAATGACGAAGTAGAATGGTTAGAAGAGTTCGATGACCACGACCAAAAGGAAATTGAAACCGAAGCCGAAAATTACATTCGTGAGGCTACCGAATTTTATGATAGGGAAATAAGTCGTTACGAAGACTAATGCTCGAAAAACTCCTGCAATATGACACCCAACTATTTTTGTTTCTCAATCGATTAGGAAACGAAAACTGGGATGGTTTTTGGCTTTTTACTACAGAGAAATATGCTTCTATTCCTCTCTATTTGGCGTTGCTATATCTTATTTGGAAACATTTCAGTTGGAAAGCAACCTTGCTTATTTTAGTAACTGTTGCAATCATGATTACCGCAACCGACCAATTGGCCAACTTGTTTAAATATGTATTGTTTCAGCGTCCCAGACCGTGTAGAGTAGAAGCTTTGCAAGATCACATGCGCTTAGTGGCTAAGGTATGTGGTCGTTATGGGTATTTTTCGGCCCATGCGGCGAGTAGTATGGCTACGGCCGTTTTTGTAGGGTTGTTGTTGAAAAAACACTACAGATACCTTCCTTTTTTGTTGCTTTTTTGGGCAGCTATGATAGCCTATAGCCGAATTTATTTAGGAGTGCATTATCCATTAGACATTATTACAGGTATGGTAGCAGGAGGAATCTTAGGCTGGTTATTCTTTACATTATGGAAAGTGCTTCAAAAGCGATTTATTGCTTCGTAAGGAGATACAAATCCCGCCACAATCTGGGGCGGTGTGTACGATGTCCCGGTGCTTGCGGATTCATATCATAGCGGGTTATTTTCTCTACGGAATATCCTTTAAAATGGTTTCTGAATGTACTTTCATCGGCTTCGGCAACCAGTAATCCAAATTCCTTTTCTGAAGGAATCTTCACATCATTATCGGTTTTTAATCGGGCGATGGGTTTTCCATATTCCCAAATAAGCTCTGGGGAAAAGCCACCAAACTCATATACTTTCAAATTTGTTTCAATTTGCCAATTGTTTAGATTTGAAAGGCCTTTAAATTCAGGGTTTACTGTAAGTGTTTTCGATAATGGCATTCCGAAGCAAATGATGGCAACAATAAAGGCAATGGTGGCATAAAATACTCGGTCAATTCGTTTTCGGATTAAGTTCTGAAATAGTAAAACCCCAAGGATACAAAGCGAAATTGCCAGAAGCGCAAACCAAATCCAATAGACTCCTTGTAATTGTTCTTTCAGAAAAAGATAACCTCCCACGGGGAAAATAATTCCTATTAAAGCAATTAACCCGAAGTTAAAATAGACTGGAAAGGTTTCACGTTTGTCTTTTAATTTTGCAAATCTTCGGAAGAGATATTCAATGTAAAATCCTGTATTCATCGCCAATGGAATTATAACGGGCAATAAATAGCGCACTTTCTTTTCAGGAATTAACGATAATAAAATCACCGAAACCATGGTCCACCAAAAGGTAAGTTGGTATGCTTTTTTATCAAATACTCGGTTTTTAAGATAAGGGTAGAGTAACCCAATAAAGGCAGGAATAGTCCATACGCCACTTTGTGTAAAGAAACTCCAATAATAATAAAATGGTTTGGTTTCGTAGCCTGCCCAATTACTGGTTTCCCTTTCGGTGATTTTGGCAACGGTTTCGGGGTCAAAAGTGTAAGTGTACCAATACCACCAGCCCGATAATAAAAGGGAAACAACTACAAATAAAAGTAGGGGAAGAATTCTGGATTTCAGGTTTTTAAAACGATATACTATTCCGAAGGAAATGAGGAAAGGAAGCAGCAAAGCATATAAGGAAACCGGTCCTTTGCTCATAAAAGAACATCCAAAAAATAGTGCAGCAAGCAATGCGTTTCTGTACTTTTTTTCTTTAGAAGAAAATAAAAGATACAAAAAGTACATACTCACCATCATAAAACTGTGCGTGAAAATATCCCAATTGGCATCGCGCCCTGCAGTAACAATATAAAACGAGGTGCCCATAACCAATCCGCTTATAAAAGCATATTGGGTGTTTTGTGTTAGTTTTTGTAAAAGTTTGAATGAAGTGAGCACTAACGTAACTCCCATAATAGCGGCTGGTAACCGTAAAAAGAACAAATTTTTAAATCCGAAGATAAGTGCCGATAGCGCTGTGAGCCAAGTGGGTAGTGGTGGTTTTGCATAGCGTGGCTCACCATTCATAGTGGTGAGCAACCAATGGCCATCTACAACCATTTCTCGTGCTGTAATAAAGTTTCGGGCTTCCATGATATTTACAAATAGGGCATCGAGATTTGCCATAAAAATGAGAGCAGAAACTATGGCTAATAGCAATAACGGATGTTTATTCAGAAGCTTCATTTTTTCCAATAAATATATTCCGAATATAAATAATAAGTCCGGCTCCGTGGCCCAGCAGTAACACAGGATCGCTACGGTAGATAGCATAGGCTATAATTAATGCGGCCCCTAAGGCACTTAATCGCCAAAATCCTACGGGCAAATGTGATACTTTTTTCCGTTCGGAATACACCCATTGATAGACAAACCGTAATGTAAAAATAACTTGTGCCACAATCCCTAACCACAATAACCAATTGGGGATAGCTTCATTGTGTAGCAAATTGTAAATATCAAATTCGCCATTGTTATACCCGTAAATAACAACAAGTATAGGAAACACAATCAAAAACCCTCGAAACCACCACGGACTTTTTTGCCATTCGCCCTGTAAATGGAGATTGCGAACATAGATAAAATAGGTAAGCGATTGCCCTAACATAATGGCAAAATCGTTTCGTAAATAGCCGTACACAAAAAGGAGAAAGGAAGCCAAAAGACTTAATTTCCAAAAGAGGGAAGGGGTGACAATGCGTTTGTTTTTTTCAGAAAGAAACCATTGAATAAAGAGCCTTCCTGAAAATAGGATTTGAGCTAGAAATCCGATGGAATAAATAAGCCAATTGCTCATCCTTTGTCTTTCACTTCGTAGTTAATGTACTTTTTCTTCATCCAAAGGTAGGCAAAGCAATCCATAAGCGGTCCTAACAATCGGTTCCATAAACCAAATTTTGCTGTACCCGCAATCCTTGGGAAATGTTGTACGGGAACTTGTAAAATTTTACCATTTTGAAGCAGAATCATGGCAGGAAGAAAACGGTGTAAGCCCTTAAACATGGGGATTCGTTTGGCATAATCGGTTTTAATTACCTTTAAAGGGCAACCCGTATCGTCCATCCCGTCATGCGTAAAAGCACGGCGAATACCATTGGCAATTTTGGACGACATATTTTTTACAAAAGAGTCTTTTCGGTTAGAACGTACGCCCGTAACCAAATCGTATTCCTCTATATGTTGCAATAATAAATTAAAATCTTCAGGAGCCGTTTGTAAATCGCTGTCAATGTAGCCTACCAGTTCACTTTCGGCATGGTCAAAACCGGCTTTAATGGCAGCACTTAATCCTCTATTTTCTTTAAAACTGATAAAATGAAAGGCTTCATTTCTATGGCAAATAGCTTCAACTAACGTTTGGCTGTTGTCTTTAGAGCCATCATTCACAAACAAAATGGAGGTTTTTTTGGCGGCAATTTGGGTATAAGCTAATAGTTCTTTTTCAACTCTTTCCAGATTGTCCTCTTCGTTATATACCGGAACGATGATAGTAAACTCGTACATAGAAGCATTGTTGTTCGCTTTGCAAAAGTAGGTTTTTTAGAGCAATAGACAATACACCCCTCTTTGTCTCCCCTCAAGGGGAGAGTTTAAAGCAATTCCCCCTTTGAAGGGGGTAAGGGGGATGTTTTCAAAGTTTTTAGAGCAGCATAGTTTTAGAGCTTTTCTCAGCCCCTTAGTAACTTTGCTCCTTAGTCACCTTTGTGACTTTTCTAAAATATAATAATCCATAACTCTTCATTATCTTTGTACTTCCTTAAAATAAAACATTGAAAAAAGTATTAGTCACAGGCGCAGCCGGATTTATAGGTTCTCATACTGCGGAAAGATTGAAAGCTTTGGGGCATGAGGTGCAGGCCATCGATAATTTTTCGCCGTATTACGACATAAAACTGAAAGAATTAAACGCACAATCCCTTGCCAAAAAAGGAATTTTAGTTGAAAAAGTAGATCTACGAAGTGATGATTTGTCAAAAGTAATTAAAGAGGGGGTCGATTACATTTTTCACTTTGCTGCTCAACCGGGTATTTCTGCCACCAGTAGTTTTGAAGATTACTTCTCTAATAATTTCTTCGGAACGCAACGTTTATTAGACTTATTTGAAACCTTTACTAAAAAGCCTTTTTTTGTCAACATTGCCACGTCATCCATCTACGGATTAAATGCCATTATGACCGAAGATGAAGCTCCCAAGCCTGCTTCGTGGTATGGAGTCACCAAACTGGCTGCAGAGCAATTGGTATTGGCGTATAGCCGACGAGGATTGCTGAAAGGAACTTCTTTCCGATTATACTCGGTGTATGGCCCTCGTGAGCGCCCCGATAAGTTATATACCCGTTTAATCGATTGTGGCTTGAACAACAAACCTTTCCCTTTATACGAAGGCAGTTCATCACATTTGCGCAGTTTTACCTATGTGCAGGATATTGTGGATGGCATTGTAAGTGTTTTTGGAAACGAGGAAGTTTGCAACGGGGAAATCTTTAATCTAGGCACCGAAGAAGAAAATACTACGGCTACCGGCATAGCCACCGTAGAAGAAATTCTGGGAACCAAAATTACTATTGAAAACAAACCGCCACGCCCGGGAGATCAATCCCGTACCTGCGCCAATATTGATAAAGCCAGAAAATTGTTGAATTACAATCCGCAGACTTCTTTAAAAGAGGGCTTGGAAGCACAAGTGGAGTGGTTTAAGGAGAATTTTAAGAATTAAGCTTCAAAAGCACTTCTGCCGCTTCAAAGGGTGTGGTTTTATGTTCTTTTAGTAATTGAAGTTGTTTTTTCAATGCCTGTTGCACCTTAGGTTTTTGGTAGAAATTATTCTTTAAAGTACTTTCAATGGTTTGTAATAACCAAAAAGTATTTTGTTGGTCTCTTTTTTCTTCAAAATACCCATTGGCTTTCACCTCCTGTTCGTATGCCTGCATGAGTTCCCAAATGGCTTCAATGCCTTCATTTTTTATCGCAGAGCACGTCAATGTTTTGGGTACCCAGCCACTTTCCTTTTCGGGGTATAAATGAAGGGCTCTATTGAATTCCGTTTTGGCCAGTTTTGCCGCCTTTATATTGTCCCCATCGGCTTTGTTGATTACGATGGCATCGGCCATTTCCATGATACCGCGCTTTATTCCCTGTAATTCATCGCCAGCTCCAGCCAATTTCAACAATAAAAAGAAATCGGTCATACTGTGTACCGCCGTTTCACTTTGTCCTACACCCACGGTTTCAATAATAATAGTATCGAAACCGGCAGCTTCACATAAAATAATGGCTTCACGGGTTTTACGTGCCACACCCCCTAAGGATTCTCCACTTGCCGAGGGACGTATAAAAGCATTCGGGTTTTTTACCAGTTCCTCCATACGGGTTTTGTCACCCAAAATACTCCCTTTACTTAATGAGCTGCTGGGGTCCACAGCCAATACTGCTACTTTTTTTACTTTTTGGGTAAGTAATGTGCCAAAGCTTTCAATAAAGGTACTTTTTCCCACACCGGGAACTCCTGTGATACCAATTCGTATGGAATTATTAGCATGTGGCAAACACCATTGAATAAGCTCTTTTGCTTGTTGTTGGTGCTTAAGTGCTGTACTTTCCACCAATGTAATTCCTTTACTTAGCGCAGTGTGGTTTCCTTTCAAAATAGCTTCGGAAAGAGTTACCACAGATAGTGGTTTTCTTCTGTTTTCCTGAATTTTTTTTACAGCCAAAGGATTAAATGAAGAAGGTTGGGAGATTCCTTCCATTTCGTGTAGTGCCGAAGTATTTTTTTTCTCTTTTGCCACAGTGGGAAGATACTAAAAAAGTTGGCAGTTTCCAGTGGCAGTTTGCAGTTCTGTTACTTGCCTACCGATACTGCCCACTGTTGCTAAGAAATTTTTAAAAGAACTATTCAAAAAAACTATCCCTATTTTTGAAACATATAGAAATAATTGTCGTCTTTAACCCGAACAGCAACCAAAAAACCATCACTCGTGTCCGATTTATCATTGGTAGAGCAATGCAAACAACACAGCCGTAAAGCACAAATGGCATTATACCGCCAGTATTGCGACGGGATGTTTATTGTGGCTCACCGCTATTTAAAGGACACCGCAGCGGCAGAAGATGCCCTGCAAGAAGCGTTTATAAAAGCGTTTCGAAAATTGGACCAGTTCAAAGGGGATGTCACCTTTGGGGCTTGGTTAAAGCGCATTGTAATTAACACGTGTTTAGATGCTATGAAAGCAAATAAACTGGAAAAGGCAGAGGTAGATGAAAACACACTCAGTATTATCGATGAAGACGATTGGAGTGTAGCCGATGAAACT
>JAGQZA010000007.1 GCA_020435805.1 Flavobacteriaceae bacterium | reverse complement strand
ACTTCGGGAAAAGGAGTGTGATCGAATGCCGAAAAAATAGCACTCCCCTTTGGATAGCAAGTAAATTTTTGATATTCAGATTTTACAAAATCCACTAGATTCTTGAAATACAGTTTCTCAAATTCGTCACTTAATTCTTGCTGCCAAGAAGGCTCTATTTTTACCGTCATTATTTGTATTTTTGAACTTCATAAAATTAGGCATTTTAAAAGTTTTGTCTCCCTTCTCTTGGGGAATTATTATGATAAAAATTCATAAAAACACACTTAAAGACTTAGAATTTCCAACAGTTTTGGATCAAGTTTCAGAATATTGTATTACTGAAATGGGCAAAGAAAAGGTATTGGAAATTTTGCCTTTTGCTTCGGAAGAAGATATCCTGCCGGAATTGTACAGAGTAAAGGAATTTACCGCTTCCTTTGAGAATGACAACCGAATTCCCAATCACGGATTTGAAGCTATTTCCAAAGAAATTAAACTTCTTGGAATAGACAATAGCAGTATTGACGAGGCTGGTTTTCGACGTATTTTAACAGTTACTGAAACAACTCATGAGTTATTGAAATTCTTCAAAAAATTTGAAGAGTTTTATACTTATTTGCAAACTTATTCCGAAAATATTTCCTATACATCGCTCATTTCAGAAGCAATTCAAAAAGTATTGGATAAGTATGGACAAGTAAAAGATGATGCTTCACCGGAACTTTTTGAAATCAGAAAGCAATTACACCGAGTAAAAGCACAAGTTAATTCGTCCTTTGTAAAAGCGTTAAGTCAATATTTACAAGCCGATTATCTAGATGAAATACGCGAGTCTATAATGGAAAACCGACGTGTTTTGGCCGTAAAAGCGATGCATCGAAAAAAAGTAAGAGGTGCCGTTTTGGGACAATCTAAAACAGGAAGTATTGTCTATATAGAACCGCAGGAAACCCTTGATTTTACTAACGAACTAAGCAACTTATACTACGATGAAGCGGAAGAGGTAAAGCGTATTTTAAAATCACTTACAGCTTATATCCGTCCGTACAAGCTCTTATTGGTTAGCTATCAGGACTATTTAGTTCAAATAGATGTTTGGCATGCAAAGGCCAAATATGCTTTGGAGATCCATGGTGTTTTACCGCTACTTTCAAAAGAACGACAACTTAATTTAATAAAAGCTTTTCATCCGCTTTTACTGCAATCCAACAAAAAACAGAAAAAGAAAACCTTTCCACAATCCATTACCCTTCATCCGGAAAATAGAATTATTGTTATTTCCGGGCCCAACGCAGGAGGGAAAAGCATTACGTTAAAAACTGTAGGTTTGCTGCAATTGATGCTACAAAGTGGGTTGTTGATTCCTGTTGACCCGCATAGTGAAATCTGTCTTTTTGACCGTGTTTTAACCGATATTGGTGATAATCAATCTATTGAAAATCATTTAAGTACGTATAGTTATCGCTTAAAGCAAATGAATCAGTTTTTGAAAAGTTGTAACAAAAACACCCTTTTCTTGATTGATGAATTTGGTACGGGTAGCGATCCTGAATTGGGAGGTGCTCTTGCGGAAACCTTTTTAGAAGTATTTTATGAGCGAGAAGCCTTCGGAATTATTACCACCCATTATTCCAACCTGAAGCTATTGGCAAACGAGTTACCATTTGCAACCAATGCCAATATGCAGTTTGACAGCCGAAGTTTGGAGCCTTTATTCCATTTGCATTTAGGCGAAGCAGGTAGTTCCTTTACTTTTGAAGTAGCCCAAAAAAATGGCATTCCGTATAGCTTAATTAATAAGGCAAAAAAGAAAATTGAACGTGGAAAAGTACGGTTCGATAAAACCATTGCCAACCTCCAAAAAGAACGCTCTGAACTGCGTAAAACCTCAGCTTCCCTAAAAACTGAAGAGGAAAAGGCCAAAGAAGAGAGCAAACAATTAGAGCAAACCAACGCTAAGATTCAGCAAAAACTGGAAAGTTATCAAGAATTGTTCGATAGCAATCAAAAGCTAATTGCGATAGGCAAGCGTTTTGATGTACTTTCTGAAAAGTATTTCAACAATAAAAACAAAAGGGAGTTGATAGATGAGTTATTCAAATTAGTGCTTCAGGAAAACACAAAAAGAAAAAAAGTAGCCCCTAAAGAAAAAAAGGTGGAAAAACTAAAAGAGCAAAAGGTGTTAAAGGAAGTAGAACGAAAGGTGGAAGGAATTCGAAAACGAAAAAAGAAAGAAAAAGAAGCAGCAGCAAAACTACCCCCGCCCCCACCGAAAGTTACCTTAAAGATTGGCGACAAAGTACGCATGATAGATGGTAAAGCCATTGGCACTATCGATACTATTGAAAAGAAAAAAGCCATTGTAAATTATGGGATGTTTACCACGAATGTGAATCTTTCAGAATTGGAGAAAGTTTGAAGATAGATGCTGGATGTTGGATGACGGAAGACAAATTTGTTATTTGGATTTTGATATTTGGAATTTAATAATATGTATGGAAGAAATAACCAATCATAAAATCATTCTTTTCGACGGGGTGTGTAACCTGTGTAATAGTTCCGTTAATTTTGTGATACAACACGACGCCAAAAATCATTTTAAATTTGCGGCACTGCAGAGTGAAGTGGGCCAACAGCTGATTTCAAAATATAAAATTGACACCACGAAAACCGATTCTATCATTCTTATTGACAATAACAAATCCTTTGTAAAATCAACAGCTGCGTTGCGTATTGCAAAACAATTAAACAAAGGATATCCGTTACTCTATGGGTTTATCATTTTGCCAACTTTTCTTCGGAATTGTGTGTACGATTATATTGCCAAAAACCGCTATAAATGGTATGGAAAAAAAGATAGCTGTATGATACCCACCCCTGAATTGAAAAATAAATTTTTATAATAATTATAGTATCTTTGCGCCATTCAACTAACCAAATAGCATTCGATGGCTTTACAAGAAGAATTAAAAACCCAAGGAGATTTTCTATTTAGATACAGAAGTTTTTTACCCCTTATTATTTTAGTAGTTGGTTTGGCCGTTTTTGCCTATTTTAAACTAAATCCCGAAGAATATCACGATTTTCTCTATACCGAAACGTATAAATACATCTGTTTGGGAGTAAGCTTGCTGGGTTTTTTTATACGCGTACTTACCATAGGGTATGCTGCTAAAAACACCTCTGGAAGAAACACCCACGAAGGCCAAATTGCGGATGAAATAAATACTACGGGCATCTACTCTACCGTCCGTCACCCACTGTATTTGGGGAACTTTTTTATGTGGCTGGGGATTGCTATGCTTACGGCTTCTTTTTGGTTTTTGGTAGCCTTTGTATTTTTTTATTATTCGTATTATTACTTACGTATTTGTTTTGCTGAAGAGGCTTTCTTACGTACTAAGTTTGAAAATGCCTATGTGGAATATTCCAAAAATGTACCTCCCTTTTTCCCAAGTTTTAAAAATTACAAGCCGTCACATCGAAAATTCAATCTTCGGAAAGTAATTCGTCAGGAAAAAAACGGAATAGCAGCTATTTTTCTACTCTTTTGGGTGTTTGAAATTATTGGAGACCTTATCGTTACCCGAAAATTTGAATTATCTATGGACTTTTGGTTTTATGGAGGAATTATTGCTTCGGGAGTATATCTTATTCTAAAAGTATTGAAGAAGCGAAAGTTGATTTAAAAGTATTCTCATTAATAAGCCTCAAATTGAGGCTTATTTTTATTTCCCTAATTGAAATGCTATGTTTACTTCTTTTCTTAGCAGGGAAACTAATTGTAATTTTTACAAACTGTCCTTAAAAAGTAGTTTTATGAAAACTTTAAAAATTGTCAACCATGAAAAACTACTACATTTTAAGTATTATTCTACTCCTTACATCTATTGTATTTTCTCAAAAAATTACACCTAAAGAATCTAAAATTGAAAAAGTTACGGTTTTTTTAGCAGGTGCTTCTATAGAACGTAGTTCAGTTATAGCAGTCATCCCGGGAGAAAATTTATTACTTTTCAATAATTTATCTCCGGATATTGATGAAAGTAGCATTCAAATTTCAGGATTAGGGAATGCCACAATAACAGCAATAAATTTTAATGTTGACTATTTAGAGCAAAAACAAGTTTCAGAAGACTACAAAAATTTGGAACTAAAAATGGATGCTATATTGCTTGAAAAAAACACCCTTGAAAATCTACTGAATGGATTTCAGGAAGAATTGGCATTGCTCAAAAAAAATCAGAGAATAAACAGTGATGCTACAGATTTATCTTTGGAAAAAGTAAAAGAAATGTCTTCTTATTACCGAAAAAGAACTACCGAAATAGGCCAAGAAATTTATGCCATTAATCTTGAAATAAATACTAAAGCCAAGGAAATTGAAAATCACAGATTAGAATTGTCTAAACTAGAATCGTCAAAAAAGGAAGCCCGAGGTGAAGTTGCAATAAAATTAAATGCTTTAAAAACAGAAAGTTTGCAATTAAAGATAAAATACAATATTACTACAGCAGGTTGGTTTCCATCGTATGATATACGTGCAAAAGAAGTAGGAAAGCCTTTGGCGGTATCCTATAAAGCCAATGTTTTTCAGCAAAGTGGGAGCGATTGGGAAAATGTGCTGGTGGTTTTATCAACTGGGGATCCAAATACTAATAATGTAAAACCCATTTTGCCAACAAAGTATTTAAATTTTACTAACAGGAATTATACAACAAATTACCCCGTTCGTTCGTCAAACTATAAATACAACCCAACAATAAAATCCGTAACCGGAATTGTGACTGATGAAAGTGGATATCCGATTCCAGGGGTAAATGTAATTGAAACAGGCACTTCTAATGGTACACAATCTGATTTTGATGGAAATTACTACCTTTCCATTAGAGGAGGAAGAGAATTGGCATATAGTTATGTAGGATATGAAACACTAAATTACCCTATCTATGCTACTACTATGAATGTAAAAATGATTCCAGATGGTAATGCATTACAAGAAGTTGTAGTAACCGGGCATGGTATTAAAAAAGAAAATAAGGCGTTAGGCTATTCTGCAACAAGTATAGAATCCCTTTTAGCAGGAAAAGTGTCAGGAGTTAATGTTTCTAATCAAAATGGGCTTACGGGAGCAGCCAATACTATTAAGATAAGAGGGACAAATTCTTTTTCTAGTAATAATGATGCATTATATGTTATTGACGGAGTTCCCTATTCCAGAAATAATTTTTCCGGTGTTTACGGTAATTTGGATTCTGCGAGAGATTTTGATTTAGATCCAGATCAAATAGAAAGCGTAGATATTTTAAAAGGAACTGCTGCTACAACATTATATGGTACTGAAGGAAGAAATGGCGTAATAGTTATTACCACCAAAGGAGGAAAAGGAATTGAAAATGCCTCGGGAAACTACAAAGAAACTGGTATTACCAATACCCAATTTGAAATTAAAGGATTTCAGAATATAAAGTCCAATACCGAGATTACAGTTATTGAAATCGACAATTTTAATTTGGAAGCAAACTATAATTATTATGTGGCTCCAGAATTAAATGAAAATGTATTTCTAACAGCGACAGCTACTAATTGGGAAAAATTCGATCTGTTGCAGGGTGAAGGGAATGTGTATTTTGAGGATGCCTATGCCGGGAAAACTATCATAAATCCACAAGCAACAACAGATAGCCTAGTAATTTCATTAGGAATAGATCCTAGTATTATAGTAAAAAGAGAAAGATTAGATAATTTCAAAAAATCATCTTTTTTAGGCGGATATCGGATTATTGAAAATGAATACCAAATTGAGATTAAAAACAATAAAAGAACCAGTATCCAATTGGTTGTCGAGGATAGGATTCCTGTTTCGCAAAATAAAGAAATTAAGGTAAGCGATGTCGTAACATCAGGTTCAAACTATGATACCGAAAAAGGTATTATGAAGTGGGAAATTCAATTATTGCCTAATGAAACAACAAAAAAGGAATTTTCTTATACTTTAAAATATCCCAAAAATAAAAAGATAACTTTATAGCAAGAAGGCGGTAATACCGCCTTTTATTTCAAATTCTCCAAAATAAAGTCAATCGTTTTACTTTCGTTATTATTTTTGTCGAAGGCAAAGTTTCTATAAGGGTTTTCAGATATCATCCCCCAGCTTTTCCACTTTTCAATAAGGCTTGTATGAGAAATATTCACTTTTCCGGAAAGCAATACATTTAAATCCTCCCCTTTTTTGTAGTAATTATAGACTTTTTTTAATCCTGTAAGATAGGTGTAGTCTTTGGTAAATCCACCGCCACGATAGGCTCTCAGGCAAATATTATAGGCCTCTTCCCTATTGAGTTTGTATTGATTATGCAATAAATCGAACGCTTCCCGAAATTCCAATCCATTCAGAAGGCTGTCCGCGGCAATCACTCTATACGAAAGTTCCTTTAATCGATACAACGTTAAACAACCACTCATATATTCGCTAAAAACAGCCAAGCCTTCCTGGGTTTCTACATTTTTTGGGAAACCGTTATGAAATATTTTCAATGCATGGCTCATTCCATTGAAGGTAGTTACCATGTGCACACCAATTTCATGATTCGCCAATACTTTTAACTGGTTGGCACTAAACCGATGGTTTTTCTTTAACACTAAGGTTTGCGAATTATTTTGAACCATGGCCGCCGCCGAAATTTTGTTTGAAAGCTTTACATGATACTGAAACTTAAACTTTTTTGAAAATTCGATAAAATAATTTTGGGCTTCTTCCACATTAAAAACGGGAAACATTTCTTGGTTATATTTTTCGTCTTTAAAATGAAGGATAAACCTGGCGTTCGCTACGTCTTTATCGGTGGGTGTTCCGAAGGACTTTAGGGCATTAAAATAAAATCGTTTCCCTTTTCCAATGGTTTCAATACACTGAATTAATCCCGAATAATCATAAATTACATCTCTGTAAAAGTTACGGGTATCCTCATCTTTAATGGCGTCGATATCTTGTAAAAATAATGCCTGTTGCAATTTATGGGCGTTGAAATCAATCTTTTTGTATTTAAAATTGGGGTTCAGATTGTATCGCGACGCAAAAAAATGCTTTTTTTCCTGCTCAATATTGATAGGATTAATATAGTCGAGTAATTCAATTTTTTGAACTAACCGATGCAATTCTGCATCAATTTTAAAAAGATTGGGATAGGTACCTTTTAAATCTTCGAGGGAAATCATATCACTTTCTGTGCGCCAAATAAAAAGCTTCGGCGTGTTGTGGAATTTTATCTCTTAGTTGTTTCTCTATGGCGGAAACAACCTCTGGAAATATCACTTGGTTGAGTTCGTCGCAATAGATTTTTTTAAATTCCGTTGCCAAAACTAAGGTATTTTGAAAATTCTGCGTAATATATTTTAAGAAATATCCATTCCCTTGGAAGGTGTCGTTTATTTTTGAAGTAGCTTCCACTTGATGCGGCAATTGCAATTGCGAAAGAGATACACGCCAATTTTCCACTAATTTTCCAAAGCGTTCATTGTCGATATTAGCCGTTCCCAGATTAATAACGGGCACTTCCCTATCCCAGCGTTTCCAATTGTAACTGTGCATATCATACACCACAACAACTCCAAACTTTTCTTCAAGCTTGGCAATAAGTGCTTCTACTACTCGATAAAATTGATGGTGCTTTTGCAGGCTTTTATGGTGTTGTTCTTTGGGTAAAGGGTTTTTCCAAAGTTTTTTCCCCCATGCATCTTCGTAAATGGCATGGTCTGGGTCTCGGTTTAAATCATATTCAAATCGGCTGTCACAACCCGCAATAACAATGGGATGTGTATTTACAAATTCTTTGGTACAAGGATCTTCTTCAAACCAGCGGTCGTATTCGGTATGCAGGCAATTTTCCCAAAGTTCCCTTCGGAATTGATGCCCATCGTGCACAGCACCGCAAACATAAGGGACATATTTTTCAATTTTTAGCGTAAACGAATAATCTTCTGAAGCGGCTTCGAAAAGTTCTTCATTTTCAATTTTTGCTATTATTTTTTCAACTGAAATACATTCCATACTATGCTTCATCAACGTGTTTCCGAAGTTTTTTTCTACGTTCAAAGGCATTTACCCGTTGTAAGACTTTATCTTCCACAAAATCGATAATTTTCTCTTGGATTCGGGTTTTATAGACTCTATTCATATAGGTAATACCTCCCGGCGACATCACATTCACTTCTACCAAAACACCATTAATAACATCTATACCCACAAAATAAAGGCCGTCTTTTACCAGTTTAGGGCCAATTCTACGACATAGCTCTTTTTCTTGAGCGGTGAGTGTGTGCTTTTCTACATGCCCACCCGCACTTACATTGGAGCGATGATCTTCTTCTCCTGGAACACGTCGCATGGCACCAATGGGCTTCCCATTTAGCAATAAAATACGCACGTCTCCTTGGTCTGCTCCATCTATATAATCCTGAAGAATAACGTAATTGGTGGTACCATCCTTATTGTCAATGTAAAAATCCAACAACGAATTGATACTTTTCATAGCACTCTTTTCCAACAGAATTACACCAGAGCCTCCATAGCCATTCAAAGGCTTTAAAATCATTTTATCGGGGCCTTCCTTGATTATCTTTTTTAAATACTCTTTGTTCTTCGTCACATGCGTCTTCGGAATAATTTTATTGTCTTCATTTTCAAAAACGGCCGTATAGAGTTTGTTATTAGCCCTTCGAATTCCGTCCAAATCATTCATAATAAACACATCGTCTTTCACGCTGTCCAAAAAGTTAAGCATAATCATATCCAACGGCGGATTACTACGAAGCACAATGACATCAAACCCCGCCAATGGTAGCATTTCATCATAAAACTCTGTTTTTGCGTGAAATGATTTTAAGGAATTGGGAATTTTTTCTTTTCGGGTCACACAACGGCAAAAAGCAAACGCTACACTGTCACGTATAGTTAGATTTGCAGGAGTGGTAATAGCAAGTCCGTGCCCTCTTTTTACAAATTCGTGAATCATGGCGAGGGTAGAATCGTCTTCCGGATTCATCTCATGCCACGGATACATAATAAAGCAAACATTCATAATGGGTTGTTTAGAAAATTAAATATACTAATTCCCTCCTTTTACCAAAATAAAAAATGATGCTTAATTACAACTTACTAGAATATTGTCTAGGTAATAATATTCTGAAGAAGCCCAATTTTGAAAGCGTATTCTTATAATTAATGAGGTTCCCGTAATTCCAGAAAGCACAAAACCTACCGTTCCTGAAAGATTATTATGAAGAGTATGGTTTGTCGTTCCGAGACCAGAATAATTAGCTACTTCGGTATAGGTACTTCCGCTATTAGTAGAATATTCAATATCTACATAATCATTCCCTTGGGTTTCACTTCCGCAGTTAAAGTCATCAAAATGCTGTGCGGAAAAATATTCCATATCACCTGTTTCACTAATATCCATTTGAATAAACACATCACTATACCCATTAATATTAATGGCTTGGGTTTGAAACAGTAATGGACCGTTAGTATCTCTAAGCTCCAATCGAGAGCCATTCACTATGGCATAATCTGATGCGTCTGCTAAGGATCCGGGATACGCCAAGCTACCATTTCCTGAAGTAGAATAACTGCTTAAAGTCCATTTGGTAACACTAGAAGGATAATCGCCATTTGTGCTGCTAGCCCCTGTAATTCCTGTTCCGTTGGTATAACTATTAAAATCTTCTTCATATAGTACATCATCGCATTCACTAGGGCAAGTAATGCTTTGCCATACTTGCTGATACGCATCATAAATTTCCAAACATTGTTTTCCTGTTACGGGATCGCTTACATACACTAATAAACCATCATCACTATAATCAATTGTGGAAACAGGAATACTGGCTTGTTGTGCTTCGGTTACTATTGGCATGAGAAAACCACCGAAACCTCCTGATGGATTTTGAGCTTCTACAGTGAGCGCAGCTGCATTGGATACAGTAGTGGTTCCTATCCCAACTTGTGAAAACCCAATAAGAGGAAAAAGCAATAGTATGCAGGTTAATGTCTTAGTTACCATACACTTCCACATCATCAATAACCCATGTTTCGTTTGAGCTATCATTATTTAAAACTATACCGATTACCAAATTGGAACTATTAGGAAGCCCATTTATTTCTAATGTAGTTATCCCTGTGGTTCCATTGGGGGAAGCAAAAGAAGTGGCTATATTATCTCCATCGTAAGTAAGGATAGCATTTCCGGTAGCATTAAAATCCCATTTGGCATTTCCCGAACCTGTTACTTCCATTTCATATGAATATGTAGTTCCTCCATCGGTACTTATATAAATATCTGCATAATCCCCCGTATCGGCTCCATTACCAGATGTTCCTGCAAAAGAAGCCAGCCTAACAAATACGGTTGCCGATGTATAGGAAGAAGCATCTACCGGGCCTAAATCTATATCACAATTACTATTGGTAACACCATAGCCACGTACAGGGCTAACATACTTGTTGGAATTTGGAAAACTACCCGTTCCTGTTTGGTAGGTACCAGCGGTAAGTTCAACAAGTGTAAGGGTTGGCGTTGCAGGCACTACTTCAAAATCTTGGATACCCAATAATACTGGCCCACATGTTCCGGTTCCTGCTACCGCTCCTTCATACGATGATACTACGGGAGCACCCATAACAGTACCTGTTAGTGCCATAGGAGTAACTTCCACGGCAATAAATACTCCAGTGTCAAGTGCCGATACTGTGTAGGTAGTATTTGTAGCACCGCTAATGGCAACAGCCCCAGTTCCTGAAGCATCAACGGCTCTGTACCATTGAAAAGTACTAGCCCCTTCTAAATCTCCTTCAGCATCTGAATAACTGTATGAAAAGGTTAAATCTTCCCCTACCACTAAACATCCTGTTACAGTAACAGCACTAGCAATTGGAGCAGCATTTACAGGCATGCAATAGGCGTTTTCCCATTGGGCTTCTACGGCATCGTATATTTGTAGACAACGAGTAGTTCCTTCAATAAGATATATCATTAATCCATCATCTGAGGCACTTACCGGTATGGCATCTCTTTCCGCTTGAGAAACTTTGGGGGGCATAAACCCGCCAAAGTCAATATTATTTGAGGAACTTTTTACTTCAAGTACAGAAGCTTCACTAGGAGTAATGGTATTAATCCCTACTTGGGAAAATCCATAAACCGTAAAAAAAATATAAAAAAACAGGGCAATTCTTTTCATCCATTCAATTTGGGGTGGCAAATTTATAAAACGTCTTAAAATTAATGTTTCCAAAAAGTTATAAATTCTTAGTATTTATTAACTGTCCATTATTTTTAGACAATCTCCATATTGTTCTAAACACATAAAAACATCATTGGCACAAACTTTGCTAACTTTGCAAAAAAATAAACTAAATTTCATGAAAAAACTTTTCCTATTTGTGTTTGGTGTTTTTATTGCAAGCACATTGTTATCTCAAGCTACCAACAATTTGGTAATATTTTCTGAAGATGGTGAAAAATTCACTTTATTTCTAAATAGTGTTCAACAACACGAAACTCCCGAATCCAATGTTTGGGTGGGAGCATTAAATGCCCCAGCTTATAAAGCGAAGGTTGTTTTTGAGAATGCTTCTATTCCCACCCTAGAAAAAACCATTTATTTTCAAGAACCCAATACGGAGGTAACCCTTGTCATTAAAAATAAAAAGGGAGAATATAAATTACGTTTTCTTTCCTCTACTCCTATTCCTTTGGAGTATGTTGAAAGACCAAACCAAAAAGCTATTATGGTTGTCACTGAGCCTATTTATACCGAAACAGTCACCACAAAAACAATTATAAAGGACAATGGAGGGGACAATGTAAACGTAGGAGTAAACATAGGAGGTGTTGGCGTAAATGTAAATGTAAACGTAAATGAAAATATTAGTAATGAAGTCATTTATGAAGAAACTACCACAGTTGTTACTTCTACTGGTGGAGACCATTACATCATGCAAGGCTATGGTGGACCAATAGGGTGTCCATGGCCTATGGATCCTCATGATTTTCAAGAAGCAAAAACAACTATTGCTAGTAAAACTTTTGATGATACCCGTTTAAAATTAGCTAAGCAGATTGTAGCATCAAACTGTTTATTTGCAGATCAGGTACGAGATATTACTAAGCTCATGGAATTTGAAGAAACAAAGCTTGAATTTGCAAAATTTGCTTTTGCATATACGTATGATACTGGTAACTACTTTAAAGTATCCCAAGTGTTTGATTTTGAATCTACCGTTGAAGAGCTTGATGAATATATTTCTGGATACTAAAGTTCTTTTTTAGAATACTTTGAAAAAAGGGCTGTTCTTAAATTTTATAAGAACAGCTCTTATTATTTAATGTTCGTAGTTATCATCCCAATTCTTCACATGGGGCTCTCCTAATTTCCCCTGACTTTTGGCTACCATCATAGAAACGGTAGCATCCCCTGTTACATTCACTACAGTTCGACACATATCCAAAGGTCTGTCCACAGCAAAGATTAATGCCAATCCGGCTTCGGGAATTCCAGCTTGCGCCAATACAATAACCAACATGACCATTCCGGCACCCGGTACCGCTGCCGAACCAATAGATGCTAAGGTAGCAGTGGCAATAATCCCTAATTGAGTTCCGAAAGAAAGATCCATGCCAAAAGCCTGTGCAATAAATACCGCAGCAACTGCCTGATACAAACTGGTTCCGTCCATATTAATAGTAGCACCTATAGGCAATACAAAGCTGGTTACTTCTTTTTTTACACCTAAGTGTTCTTCTACTCGTTCCATTGTAACCGGTAAGGTCGCCGCACTACTGCTGGTAGAAAAGGCTAACAATTGAGCAGGAGCCATCCCGTTGAGAAAAAACTTTGGGCTTTTTTTGGTAAATACCCATACCAAAAGCAAATACACCCCTATCATCAAGATTAATCCAATAATCACACTTAAGGCATACATCCCTAAGGCTGCAAAAAGATCGGCGCTGGGAGCTTCTACTACCAAAGCAGCCAAAAGGGCAAACACTCCATACGGTGCTGCCAGCATAATGAGGTCAATCATTTTCAGAATCACTTCGTTAAAGCCGTCAAAAAAGTCTTTAACAGGTTTGGAAGTCTTTTCAGGAATAAGGATGAGCCCAATTCCGAAGAAAATAGCAAAGAAAATTACCTGTAGCATATTCTTATTATTGGCTGACGCACCAATAATATTGTCGGGCACAATATCTACTAATGCCTGTAAAGGGCCTGCTTCTTTTTGTTGAGCTGCTTGTTCTTGGCGCATAGCTGCTTCCCCACCGTAGGCTTCCACCAATTCGTTACGGGTATCTTCTGAAATACTACTTCCAGGCTGTATCATATTTACAATCAAGAGCCCTATGGAAACCGCTAAGACAGTAGTAATAACATAGGTAGTAATCGTTCGTAGCCCCATTTTAGATAAGCTAGATATATCTTTTAGGTCGGAAACACCTTTAATAAGGGATGCCAAAATTAACGGTACCGCAATGAGTTTTAGGGCATTGATAAAAATGGTTCCAAAGGGTTTTATCCAATCCCCTATAAAACCAGGACCCCAAGAAAAATTATTTAACACAAGAGCCACTACTACTCCCATCACCATTCCTAAGAGAATTTGCCAGTGTAATGCTAATTTCTTCATATATCTTAGATTTTTGATAGTTTATTCAGTAAATAAAAGTCGGCCAAAACCAGCGCAGCCATAGCTTCCACAATAGGAACCGCACGGGGAACCACGCAGGGATCGTGTCTTCCTTTTCCTGTCATGGTGACTGTATTGCCTTCTGCATCAATGGTTTCCTGCTCTCGCATCAAGGTTGCCACGGGTTTAAAAGCTACCGTAAAATAAATGTCTTCCCCATTACTAATGCCTCCTTGCACCCCACCGCTATGATTGGTTTTTGTAGTTCCATTGAGATTAAAGAGGTCGTTGTGCTCACTTCCTTTCAGTCGCGTACCTGCAAATCCGCTGCCGTATTCAAAGCCTTTTACCGCATTAATAGATAGCATCGCTTTTCCTAATTGGGCATGCAATTTATCAAATACCGGTTCTCCCAATCCCACTGGTACATTTTGAATAACACAACTAATTTGCCCTCCTACCGTATCGCCTTCTTTACGGATTTGCTTAATGTAGGCTTCCATTTTTGCTGCCATAGCCGGATCTGGGCAACGTACAGGATTTTTTTCTATTTCTGAAAAGTCAAAATGATTGTAATCGCTTATTAACTGAAGCTCCCCCACTCCCGATACATAAGCGGTTATTTTAATATCCTTTAATAATTGCTTTGCAATTGCGCCTGCCGCTACACGGCAAGCAGTCTCCCTGGCAGATGAACGTCCTCCTCCTCTGTAGTCGCGAATACCGTACTTTTTATCATAGGTAAAATCGGCATGCGAAGGGCGATACACATCTTTTATATGACTGTAATCATTCGATTTTTGATTGGTGTTATCGATTACAAAACCTATGGGAGTTCCGGTCGTTTTTCCTTCAAAAATTCCGGAAAGAAACGTTACTTTATCTTCTTCTTTTCGTTGGGTAACAATGGCCGATTGCCCTGGTTTACGGCGCTGCATTTCGGCATCAATAGCTTCAAAATCAATCGTGAGACCGGCAGGACAACCTTCAATGATACCTCCTATCGCATTTCCATGCGATTCACCAAACGTGGTAAGTTTAAATATGGTTCCGAAGGAATTTCCAGCCATAGGGTAAAAAGTTGTTTCTATTTTCCGTAAATATACTGAAACAAAAAGGAACGGTGTTGGTAATATTTTTGAAACACTTCATCTCTTTCCATAAACATTTTATAATCAATGCGTAATATTGGCGTAATACAGAAGTTGCTTTGTTTTAAGTTCTTTGCATAAGAATATACCTACTTGAAACGAAAGCTTGATCTAGTTGTCCTGTCCGATATCCACTTGGGAACCTATGGTTGCCATGCGAAAGAGCTACTTCACTATTTAAATTCCGTAAAGCCCAAGAAGCTTATTTTAAACGGAGATATTTTTGATATCTGGCAATTTCGAAAGCGGTATTTTCCCAAATCGCATCTATTGGTTATTAAAAAAATATTCTCTTTGGCGGCAAAAGGGACTAAGGTGTATTATATTACAGGAAACCATGATGAAAAACTGCGCCGTTTTAGTGATACCAAAATGGGAAATATTTACATTCTCGATAAACTTGTACTCAACCTGGACGGAAAAAAGGCTTGGTTTTTTCATGGAGACGTGTTTGATGCCTCCATACAACATACCAAATGGATAGCTAAAATGGGTGGTTGGGGGTATGATTTGTTAATTCTCTTTAACCGTTTTATAAATATTATTTTGGTAAAGCTTGGCCGTGAAAAGTACTCCCTCTCTAAGAAAATTAAAAACAGTGTAAAAGGGGCTGTAAAATTTATTAGCGATTTTGAAGCAACCGCTACCGAATTGGCTATTGAAAACGAGTTTGATTATGTAGTCTGCGGACATATCCATCAACCTGAAATTAGAAAAGTAACCACCATCAAAGGGGAAACAACCTATTTGAATAGTGGCGATTGGATTGAAAACCTAACGGCGTTGGAGTACCACCATGAACAATGGAGGCTTCATTATTATCAAGCCGATAAAACACCTATGATTAAGGAAGAATTCGATAACGAAGAACTAATTGTTCTTCCAAAAATGCTTTCAGCTTTTCAAAAAATTTAAGTCATTCGAAACAATCTCCTTCAAAGAAATGAAGGAGATTGCTTTTCTGGCGATACCTATTCTTTTATTAACCGTTCTGTAATAGATTCTTTATTCGTAGTAATTGTAAGCAAATACATGCCACTTTTAATATCTGAAAGCGAAATGGATGCTACGTCTTGATGAGAATTTATATTTTGTCTTTTCACTTCTCTGCCCTGTATATCAAATATTTTCAACTCTTTAATTTCCAACTGATAAGTATTTACTATAGAAATAGATTCCTTTGCGGGGTTTGGGAACCAATGTAGCTGTAATGGTCTATTCGCTTCGTTGGCAAGCACTCTATCTTCACCAATAAAAAACAATTTAAAACGGTCTAAATAACTTGCTTTACTTGACTTGAATGAATAAGTACTATCATTAAGTAATGTTGTAATTTTTAAATAATCATCATAAAGATATACTTTGTTGCTTGTTAGAGGAATACCCTCTATATTCTTTAATGAAATTGTATATTCTGTTTCAGTATCAATCATTGTAGAAAAACCAAGAGAAATTTTTATTCCTTCATGAAAACCTTCACGAGTTTGAATTCCAAGTTCTTCTCCATTTCCAGCAAGGGAAAACAATGAAACTGCATTGGCAAGCCGTTTACTATCATAACCAGGGTCTATTCTTTCTGAAGCTCCTTCCACAAAACCTATAAGGGTACTATTTTGCAGTTCAAATTCTACATTGCTTACTTCCAGCCACAACCGGTTTTTCTCTGAAATAACATCATCTACTGCTGAAGCAGATGAACGCCAAGTATTATTATTACTTAAACGACGCATACTATTATTAAATGTAGCGGTACCTGCTCCATTGGCCTTAATAGCAAATCCTTGAGCAGAAGCAATATAACCATTGGGAGCCGTATCTATTCCAGTTGGGTCTGAAGCAGCAGCCACTCCTCCCATTAAATTATAAATAGAAAGATCTTCCATACTGAAATTTATAGAATTATATCCTGGCAATGAAGGACTTGGAGGAGTTAAATGTTCCCAAAAATACAGCGCATCTACCTGTGGGTTGACATTGATAAAATCATCTGCAGAGATGGCTGAAGCATAGGGATTCCCTAAAATATTTGGGCTGTCATTTTGAGTGGTATTGTATAAAATAGGAACCGTAATTACTCCATTGTTTAAGGTGCCTTGTGTGTAAACAAGATCGTAGGTACTATTTCCATCCGTATAGGATGCTTGTGGGCGAACAATATATCCTTCTCCTACATTGATAGCACCTGAAGCATATTGTGTCCAGTTGTCGCCATTATCATCCGCAAAATTCTCTGCGAGTGGAAACTGTGCTGCTACATCTGGGTGCGGTACAAAGTTTGAAGTTGTATGAAATAAAACCAAGAAAGCACTATTGTAAACCCCAGTTCTTGTTTCGCTATCCATAGGACTTCCCATTAGCATTAAGTCACGAGGTTTAAGAAATGGCGTGGTTTTTCTAACCCTAATAATTCCATTGTTAGTGGTTACCGATGCATCATCCCGCTGCACAAGACTCCCTTCATGGTTTATATCTAACGTACCTACTACATTTACTCCATAGGCAACTTCTACATAGTCTCCCCCTCTTACAAAAAGGGTATTACCAGCATCTATTGCCAGTGAGCAAGCAGAAAAACTTCCCTCTATCGCAGTATCATAGTTTTGTCTAATCACTACATTTTTGCTGATGTCTGGAACTCCATTGTTCCAAGATCCACTTATCCACTCTGTGGTGGTACTACATGTTGGTAATGGCGAAGGAAGTGCTTGTATATTGAAAGGATCTGAATTTGCAAATGCAGAAGTTCTGCTAACTCTTAAATAATAACTAGCTCCTCCCGAAAAAGCAAAGGCAGTATTGGATCCTGAAAAACAACTTAACTCTACCCCGCCACAAGCATCGAAAAATGAAATAGTGGTTAATGTACTTAAACTGGTAATATTAATATCACCATCAAAAGGCATGGTAAATTCATACCACAAATCCATATTGATATTTCCAGCCGCTTCACAGCTAGCATCCATACTTTCGGTGGCGCCTCTATTATCAAAATCTATAGATGTTGGAGCTGCTACACCAATGGAGACAAGGGTAGCACCAAGGCATTCATTATTAGGACTTGCTTCAAAAGCTTCAATAGAAAAACTAACAGTCCCTGCGAATACGCTATTTTCTGCAAGTCGAAGCACATAAGTGATTCCTTGTGTTAAACTAAAAAAGAACCCTGTACTTGAACTACATTCCAGTTCAATTCCTCCACAACTATCAAATAGAGACTTTGTTACCGTACTTGGAATACCTGTAATATGCACATTACCATTTACTGGCATGGTAAATTCATACCAGGCATCTAAGTTGTTATTACCGGTACTTTCACAACTGGCATCCATACTTTCGGTAGCGGTGCGAAAGTCTATAGTGTAGTTAGATGTCCCACCTGTGGCTACAGTAATTGGCATCCTATCAACACACTCATCGTTTGGAGCTACCTCAAAAGCTTCAATAGTGGTGTTAATTGTTCCGGCAAAAACACTATTTTCAGCAATACGAAGCACATAAGTGGTCCCTTGTGTTAAGTTGTGGAAAAATCCTGTTCCTACACTACAAGCTAATTCGGTGCCGCCACAGCTATCAAATAGAGATTTTGTTACGGTACTAGGGATTCCTGTAATATGAATATTTCCATTAACTGGCATGGTAAACTCATACCACACATCTAGGTTGTTATTGCCAGTACTTTCACAACTGGCATCCATGCTTTCGGTAGCAGTACGGCTATCGGTAGGATAGGTTAATGCTCCTCCCGTAGTTACTGATATAGAAGTTCTATTTACACACTCATCGTTGGGGGCAACTTCAAAAGCTTCAATAGTAAAACTAACAGTTCCTGCAAATACAGCATTTTCTGCAAATCGTAACACATAAGTGGTACCATTAGACAAACTATATATAAGTCCACTACCACTACTACAAGATAGTTCTATACCACTGCAACTATCAAATATAGACTTGGTTACCGTAGTAGGTATTCCAGTAATATGTACATTGCCATTAACGGGCATAGTAAACTCATACCATACATCTAGATTGTTGTTTCCCGAGCTTTCACAACTGGCATCTATACTTTCGGTAGCACTTCTAGTGTCTGTTGCATAGGTATTGGCAATTCCAGTTGCTACTGTAATAGGTGCTCTATTTACGCATTCGTCATTAGGAGCGGTAGCAAAGGCTTGAATATTAAAGGTTACATTGCCAGCAAAAACACTGTTTTCAGCAATGCGTAACACATAAGTTACACCATTGTTCAAATTATAGAATAATCCACTTCCACTATTACAAGCAAGTTCTGTTCCGCCACAAGTGTCAAAAATAGACCTTGTTACGGTATTTGGGATTCCTGTAATGTTTAGATTACCATCAACGGGCATGGTAAACTCATACCATACATCTAAATTGTCGTTTCCTGAGCTTTCACAACTAGCATTCATGCTTTCAGTGGCCGTGCTAGTATCTATATTATACGTATTTATCCCGCCAGTAGTTACTGCTATTGCTATGCGATCTGCACACTCATCATTTATGGCTTGTGACCAACCTATAATTGATGATAATACTAGCAGAAATGTAAGTGTTGTTTGTTTCATAAGTTCCCCTTTTTCTTTAAAGTAACAAAGTTTGTACTTCTTGTCAAAATATAGTAGAAGAAAGGTAAATTTATTAGGTAAAATGGGTGAAAATATATGAATTCATAGAGGTCGTCTCTATGTATTTTCTCTTTTGAGATGAGTTTTATTATCTGCAACCCAAGCGCTCTCAAAAAGGTCTAGTTCTTACTGTTCATTTTTGCATTGCCCAACCCTTCGGCTTACTTCGTAAGCTAGCTTCAAAAGAAAATATATTTTCTTTTTCACTAATGCTAAGGATGACATCGAATCAAAAAAGTCTAGTCCTGACGATTCTTCTCCACCCGTCAACCCTTCCCTTCGGAACACGTACAACTCGTCCCGATTATCGGGACTCAAACAGTACTTAGTTCTTATCGAAGGTTCAGGAGACGGGGACCCGGAGTCGAATCGTAGGGACGGTTTTAAATTCAAGCTAAACATACGCCACTGCCTTTCACTGAAATTCCTTTAGGTTTTACTTGTCACTTCGAGATCAAACATCCCCCTTAATCCCCCTTCGAAGGGGGACGTTTATACCTATTTACCAACTACGATTCACTACTCACCCTTCACCCTTCACCCTAACATTTGGCTTCGACCCTTCGACAAGCTCAGGACAAGTACGATTCAGCGTTACTGAATCACTCAGCCACCGTTACAATAGATTCACTGGTTATTGAGTGATTTTCGAAAGAAAATAGTATCGAAATAACCTAATTACAACCCTTTACCCTTTACCCTTTACCCAAGACCTAATCGTCACTTCGAGTGGCTATTGTGAGTTTGCGAGCAATAGTTGTATCGAGAAGCGACACCCATACATGTTCTCGATACTATTTGCTACGCAAATCACTCGAACTGACATACCCTTCACACTCAAAAGACGAAGGAAACACGGAGTAAAGACGCCTTTAACACGAAGGAAACACGAGTTAAACACGAAGGAAACACGAGTTAAACACGAAGTAAATACGAAGTAAATACGGAGTAAACACGAAGTAGTAGCCTCTTTTTTGGGTGTCGATTTCTGCCAAAAGTGACCAAAAAGTGCAAAAAGTGTCGATTTCCGACATATCATACCATTTTCTGCCAAAACGGTCGATTTCGGACAAATGTGTCGATTTAGGTCGTTTTCAGACATGCCCCTCTTGCTATTCCAAAAAGCCGTTTTATGTTTGACCCATCGGATTCCGGAACTGGGGTTGGAATATTTTAAAAATAAAAAAGATTTCCACCCGCCGATAGACAGATTGTTTAATTTTTATATGGGTAAACAAAAAAGTTTTATCAAATTGGAAGGAACCTTTGACGATTTAACCTTTTACGAACGTTAACGAAAACAATTAGTACGGAAAAAAGGATCACTGGACAAAGCGCGTATCCTAAAAGCCCCGAATTTTAAACGTACCCGGGAGAATATGCAGGAGTTTGGCGGGGCCGCCCGGGTATCGAAACTGTTTCGCCATACGTTGAATAGTTTAATCTCGGAACAAGGAGGCTCTTTGGCCGCCTCGCGCCTTACGGGACTATACATAAATAGCTTGAAGCACACTTCAAAAAGTTCTCGACTGCGCTCGAACTGACATTACACCAACGCCTTCCGAAGTACCGTCACGGGATGCAGGGCTTTTCTGCCTGCACCATCTTTAATCTGATGACGACAACTAGTTCCATTAGCCACGATCACTACTTCCTCTGAAGCTTTACGAACTGCCGGAAGTAATTTTAACTCAGCAATTTGCATGCTTACTTCGTAGTGCTCTTGTTCATAACCAAAGCTACCTGCCATGCCGCAGCAGCCTGAGGGAATAAGTGTGGGGGTATAATTTATGGGTAGGTTAAGGATGTCGAAGGTAACTTTTTGGTTGCTTAAAGCTTTTTGGTGGCAGTGTACGTGCGCTTTGAGTGTTAGGGGTTCTTCCGTAAAGTTCTGGGGCCCTATGTTACCTGCTTGGGCTTCTTGGGCGAGGAATTCTTCTATCAACAATGTGTGTTTGGCTATTTTTTGAGCAGCAGGGACATCGCTTGCTAACCGAAGATATTCATCCCTAAAGCCTAGAATAGCCGAAGGTTCTATGCCTAACAAGGGGGTATTTTCATTGATTTGTTGTTGTAGGTGCGCAATATTTTTATCTATTTCCCGCTTTGCTCCTTTCAAAAAACCTTTGCTTAATAATGCTCTGGCACTGTCCAAAGTAGTTACTAAAGCGACATCGTATCCCAAGCCCCGTAGAAGTTCGTAGGCATCATGGGCAATATCGGCTTCCAGATAGTTGCTAAATTCATCCACAAATAAAACTACACTTTTATTTTGTTTAACTATTTGATATTGTTTTGTTTGAAATGATTTATTAAAACTCTTGGTAGAAAACAAAGGCAAGCTTCTTTGGGTTGCAATACCACTGTATTTTTTAATCAATGCACTGCTAATAGAATTTTTAAATAAGAAGTTTGCAAGTCTGGGGTATTGGGCTGCTTGTTGGGTATAGTAACTGCTCTTTCCCAACAAACGGGTGGCTCTCGATGGTTTGTGTCGCAACTGCTGCTGATAGAGCACTTCCATCTTTGCCGTAGCCATATCTACATTACTGGGGCACTCACTGGCACAAGCCTTACAGCCAATACATAATGAAAAAGCTTCCTTAACGGCAGAGGTGTTATAGTTAATGGCCGCTACTTTCTGGGTTAATAATTCCCGCAGTACGTTGGCGCGCCCTCGGGTAGTGTCTTTCTCGTTACGAGTGGCGTGGTAGCTGGGGCATAGCATGCCGCTGCTTTGTTCCGTTTTTCGGCAATCGGCACTACCGTTACATTTTTCAGCAAGACGAAGTAAGCCTTGGGAATCATCGAAGTTTAAGAAGGTGCTGGGTGCTGGATGTGGGATGTTGGATGCTGGAGGCTGGATGTTAGGTGTTGTACGCAGGTTTTCGTCCATAGGCCAAGCATCGGTTATTTTACCTGGGTTAAAGATATTTTTAGGGTCAAAAATGTGCTTAATTTGCTTCAATAGATTGAAGTTCATCTCGCCTATCTGCCCTTTTAAAAATTCGGCACGTACAATTCCATCTCCATGTTCTCCTGATAGAGAACCTTTGTAGCGTTTTACTAAAGAGGCTACTTGGGTAGTAATTTCCCTAAATAAGGCTACATCACTTTCCTTTTTAAGATTTAGTATAGGGCGTAAGTGCAACTCCCCTGCTCCGGCGTGCGCATAATAGACAGCTTCTTGCCCAAAATGCTGCATCAGGTTACTGAAGTCGGTGATATAGGCAGGTAAATCTTCCAAAGCCACTGCGGTATCTTCAATACAGGCAACGGCTTTTCGGTCGCCCACCATATTTCCAAGAAGTCCCAAGCCTGCTTTGCGAAGTTCCAGTGCCATAGCAATCTCTCCCCCTCTAAGGACAGTTTGGGTATTACTGTAACCACTTTCAGAAAGGCTTTTGAGTAAAGCCTTGATTTGTGTTTCCAATGCTTCCGGTGCACTATCTCGTACTTCCAAAAGAAGAATGGCCTTAGGGCTGCCTTCTATAAAAAAACGATACGGCTTGTACATGGCATTCTTTTCGGTACAACTCAAGATAACATCATCCATCAATTCGCATGTGTACAGGTGGTGTTGCATAGCCACCACTACATCCTGCATACAAGCCTCCATGGTAGCATACTGCGTAGCAATCATAGCAGTATGAGGTGGTGGCAGGGGGTCCAACTGTAAGGTAATTTCGGTAGTGAAAGCTAAAGTACCTTCGCTACCACAAAGGATTTTACATAAGTTAAAAGGAGTGTTATTACCGCTGTCAAATACGTTGGAATCAAGGAGCGCATCTACAGCATAGCCTGTATTCCTGCGGTGAATACCGGGTTTGGGAAATTGGTAACGTATTTCATCTTGTACGGCTTTGGGCTGTATGGCCTCGATTACTTGTTTGTAAATAGCTCCTTCCAAAGTCTCCTGCTGCATTTTTTTCTGTAACGCTTCCGAAGAAAGATTTGAAAAGGTAACTACTTCCCCATTAGAGAGTACTGTTTTTAATGACAGCACTTTGTCGCGTGTCACTCCATACCGTATGGACGTGGTTCCGCTACTGTTATTTCCTACCATTCCCCCTATCATGCAACGGTTGCTGGTAGAGGTATTGGGCGCAAAGAACAGTCCGTAGGGTTCCAGGTAGGTATTCAATTCGTCTCGAATGACTCCCGGTTGTACGGTAACGGTTTTCCTTTCAGTATCTACGGAAAGGATTTGGGTAAAGTACCTTGACACATCCACCACGATCCCTTCGCCAACACATTGCCCGGCTAAGGAAGTTCCTGCAGTACGAGGAATCAACGAGGTTTTATTTTCTAACGCAAATTGAATTAATTGCTGAATGCCTTCCTCGGTCTTCGGAAAAGCCACTGCTAGCGGTAACTTTCGATATACCGAAGCATCGGTAGCATACAATTGCAAATGAAGATTGTCGAAGTGAAAATCGCCTTCAAAGGTTTTCGAAAAAAGGGCTAATGAATCGGTCATAGAGTACTTTGTAAAAGTAACAAAGACTTTTAACTTCTTTAACAAATGTTTGCAAATTACACTAACAATCTTATTAGAACGTTAACAATATTAGCTTTACTGAAAAGCTACCTTTGTGTTATAACGTAAACAAACTTTGTATGAGACAGATCATTTTTGCCGTAATTGCCCTTGTGGCATTTACTTTTAGTGCAAACGCACAACGAATTTCACCGAATGCTCTTGGAGTGCGTTTGGGCGACCACGATGGTTTTGGGACTGAAATAAGTTACCAAAGAGGTCTATTTGAAAGCAACCGTTTAGAATTTGATTTGGGTTGGCACTCCAGCGATCATTATGATGCTTTTCGATTAACCGGATTATACCAATGGGTATGGACTTTGGACGGAAACTTTAATTGGTACGTAGGTGCCGGGGGTGGAGTTGCCCATGTAAGCTTTGATGATAATTTTAATGATTTTAATGACGACGGTGAGACCTATATTTATGGTGCCGGGGATATTGGAATTGAGTATAATTTCGATATTCCGTTGTTACTATCTTTAGATTTCAGGCCGGAGTTTGGCTTTGGAAATTTTAATGATGATTTAGACTTAGACATTGCATTAGGAATTAGGTACCAATTCTAATCTTCCGAATGATATATTCTTGAAACCCTGCCTTTTGGTGGGGTTTTTAATTTTAAAAATAGGGCAAATACCCCTTTTAAAAACCACTTATTTATAACATCTTTATACTTATAAAGCTACTGCCCAATGAAAACTCACTATATCGATATTCATTGCCACCCATCCCTTAAGCCATACAGTAAGAGTTTTAAATATGAGCCTCCCAAGCAAAACCCTTTGGATTCAGGACGCAAAAACTCGATTTGGATGTACAATCCTCCCAATGGCCTTGAAAAGTTTATCAATCGAATTGCCACCTTAACTAAGTTTTCACAGACCGATATGACCGCCTTAGCTAAGGCAAACACCGAAATAGTGGTAGTAAGCCTCTACCCTTTTGAAAAGCATTTTTTGAGCAAACGTGTGTGGGGATGGAAAGGGCTTACCGATGCTTTAGTAAATTTGGCAGCCAGTATCAGTCAGAAACGAATAGATAATGTTCTTAATCATTCCAGTTATTTTGAAGATTTACTGGACGAATATCGTTATTATTTGCAGTTGCATAATCAAGTGCAAAAAATAGACGGGGTAATCTATACCTACCGTGTGGTAAAGAGTTTTGACGAGATCGAGCAAAACCTTGCTGTTAATACCGCCACTAAAAAAATCATTAACGTTATCCTTTCTATTGAAGGTGGTCACTGTTTCAATACCGGTTTGAAAATGGATATAGATACAGCAAAGCCTACTGAAGTGATGGCAAATGTCTTAGCAGTAAAGCAGTGGGAACACCCACCGCTTTTTATCACTTTGGCACATCATTTTTATAATGAATTGGCCGGGCACGCCCGTAGTATAGGCATTAAGGTCTTACAGGATAACCAGAATCGAGGGCTTGATACTGGGATTACTTCTTTGGGTTTCGAGGTAATTAAACTACTACTGGAAGCTACTGCCGGAAGGCGCATCCCTATTGATGTAAAACACTTGAGTTTGGCCTCACGGAAAGCGTATTACGAACTATTGGATACTCAATATGCCAACGTGAACATTCCTATAATTGCCAGCCATGGCGGCGTAACGGCGCATCGCTCTATTCTTACCCCCAATGTAACCGATTACCCTCATAAAACCCTATGGTTTAATAATATAGACATTAATTTTTACGATGATGAACTCATCCGAATCGCTAAAAGTAACGGGTTGTTTGGTATCCAATTAGATGAGCGTCGTATTGGTAGTAAGAAAGCCATTTCGCAGTCGAAACAATGGTTCCCAAACAAGCGGAAGCAACTTCAAAAAAAGGCATTGTTGGTTTGGCGACAAGTGGAATACATTGCTGAGGTTTTAAATGCTGAAGGGTTGTATTGTTGGGGCATCCAAAGCATTGGTAGTGATTTTGACGGAATTGTAGATCCCATCAATGGTTTATGGACGGCAGAAAACATACGAGATTTAGGAGAAGAAATACTGAATCACGCCAAAGCCTATTTAAAAGATCATTCGGCATCATTGCAGCCTTTCAATAGAATTACCGCCGAAATGATTGTGGAAGCTGTACTGCGGGATAATGCCTTTCAGTTTATAAAATTACAATTTTAGGAAACAGCGATAACGGCGAGTGCTTTTTCATATACCGCTTCATACAAGGGAACAATATTGGACGTTTGGAATTTTTTAGCGGCCTCCCTTGCTTGCTTTTTAAACTTGGACAACGTAGCGTCATCTTTCAAAATAGCCAAGGCGTGGGCTGCCATCCCTTCGGTATCCCCAATTTCATTTAAATACCCACTAACTCCATGTTCATTTACTTCCGGAAGTCCACCAGTGTTAGTAGAAACTACAGGAACACCACTTGCCATAGCTTCTAAAGCAGAAAGCCCAAAACTTTCCTTTTCCGAAGGCAATAAAAACAAATCGGTAAAGCACAAAATCTTATTTACTTCGTCACTATTCCCCAGAAAAAGAACTTTATCTGTAATGCCTAACTGTGCACATAGTGCCTCGGCTCCCTCCTTTTCAGGACCTTCGCCTACCATAATGAGTTTTGCGGGCATTGACTGTTGTATTTTATGAAATACAATGATAACATCCATAATTCGTTTTACAGGGCGTAAGTTGCTCACGTGGGTAATGATACGTTCGTGTTCTTTGGCCATCATCCCGCGTTGGCAATCGGTAAATGTATTTTGATGTTTTTCTAAATCAATAAAGTTAGGGACTACATCAATATCTTTATGAATATCAAATAACCGAAGGGTGTCTTTTTTTAGGCTTTCAGAAACCGAAGTAACCGCATCGCTTTTGTTAATACTGAAGGTAACTGCGGGTTTGTAGAAAGGATGATTTCCTACCAGGGTAATGTCGGTACCGTGCAAGGTCGTAACCATAGGAATTTTAATACCTGCTTCTTCCAGCATTTTTTTGGCCATATACCCCGCATACGCATGCGGGATAGCATAATGTACGTGTAACAAATCTAATTGGTGTTCTTTTACCACCGTAACCAATTTGCTGGACAATGCAAGTTCATAAGGTTGGTATTGAAATAAGGGGTATTGAGGAACCATAACTTCATGAAAATGAATGTGGTGCGATAAAAGCTCGAGTCTTACCGGTTGTTTGTAGGTAATAAAATGAACTTCATAGCCTTTTTCAGCCAATGCAATGCCTAATTCTGTTGCTACTACACCACTACCACCAAAGGTGGGGTAACATACCATTCCTATTTTCATAGTTAATTGTTAACGGTTAATGAAAGATTTTTCTACACTACTCATTATTTCCTTTCAATGGCTTCATAAATGGCTTCCTGAATGCGACTACGCAAGTCGCTACTTATTAACATTCTGTTTTCTGCATCGGGATAGGTACGGTTTGATAAAAATACGTACACAATTTCCTCTTCCGGATCTGCCCAGGTAAAGGTTCCGGTAAATCCGCTATGCCCAAAACTTGTTAGTGAAACACAGCCACAGGTAGGGCCACTCTCTCCTAATTGAGGTTTGTCGAAACCAACGCCCCTCCTTACATTTTCATTACAAAAATAGCATGTGTTAAAGGCATCTATGGTTTCTGCTTTTATGTAGCGTTTGCCTCCATAAAAGCCTTTCCAGAGGTACATTTGCATAATTTTAGCTACATCATTGGCATTGGAAAACAAGCCTGCATGCCCGCTTACCCCTCCCAGCATTGCTGCTCCTTGGTCGTGGACATAGCCATGTACTTTTTGCATCCGGAAGGTATTATCCTCTTCGGTGGGCATAATATTGTTTGCTGAAAATTTTTCTGTAGGCAGATAAGTGGTATAATTAGCTCCTAAGGATTCATAAAAGTCTCGTTGTACCAAGTCTTCCAATTTTTTACCAAAAAACTCTTCTAAATATTTTTTCAGCAGGTAATAGGGTAAATCACTATACTTATACCCTTTGTTGCTCCTAAGGTCGCTGTCTTTTATCCTTCCATAAATACTGTCCACATAATCTTTTCGCATATACATTTGGTCTGCAACCTTTACCGTAAAATCGTCTTCTTTGGTTCTTGAATAATATTCAGCGGAAGGCCCTCCGGTTAGGGTGTCTAACGTTTTTGTATAGAAAGGAATCCAAGCTTGCAATCCTGCTACATGAGAGAGCATTTCTTTGAGTGTAATGTTCTTTTTATTGGAGTTTTTAAAACCGGGGAGCATTTCAGAAAGCTTAGTGTCCATAGTAACCGCCTTTCGGTCATAGAGTTCCATTACCATAGGGAGTGCGGCCAAAATCTTTGTCATAGAGGCTAAGTCATAGATGTCATCTTCCTTTACCCTATACAACTTGTCTTGGGTATGGTACCCAAAGTTTTGGCTGTACACAATTTTTCCTTTACGGGCTACCAACACCTGTGCCCCAGGGTACATCCCCGCCCAATATCCATGGGTAGCCAGGGTGTCAATCTTTTTTAATTTCTTACTGCTAAGACCTACACTTTCCGGAGTGCCGTATTGTAAGCGTTGAATGTATTGGGTGTTTACCGAAGTGTTTACGGGGAACTCTTGCCCAATGGAAACCGGAAGAATTCCTTTTCCTTCTCGTGCTCCAAAGATAAGCTGCGCCGAAAGCTGTTGAGCAACATCACTGTTTTGATAGGATACAATAACTCCTTCAAAGTTTTCAAAGGTTTTTATATCCAACAACGCATAAGGGCGAGTAAATATATCCAGAATTACCTTGTTGGTACGGGCAATTTCATACATCCACACCAATTCTTTTTCCCCTATTTTGTAAGGTTTCCATGGGTGATCATTCGATTTATGAAAGCCCATGATAACGTAATCGTACTTTTTTAATTTTTGAATGTAATCTCCTAAATCATTAGCTTTTACCCAATCTACTTTTGTGTACTTGTTTAAGTATTTTTGAAAAGTATCCCCAGCATCGTCTCCAAAATTAATATAGGCAATTTTTTTCTTTTGAAGGTTTTTTATAGGTAATATCTCTTCCTTGTTTTTAATAACAGTGAGAGCGCTTTCCATAGCTTTTTCATACAGCACATCATCTTCAGGGGTATGTAATTCTTCAATTAAGTTTTCTACAGCAACAGGCTTATAATGATTTAAACCTGCTTTGTATTTTGCCATTAGTATTTTTTTTACCGAATGTTGTAGGCGATCTTCAGTAATAGTTCCTTCGGTATAGGCTTTCATGAGAAGTAATTGCGATTTCGGTACATTTTCAGAAATAAGCAGCACATCATTTCCTGCCAAAAAAGCGGCCAAATCAATTTCTCCGGGTTCTTTAAAATTAGCGGCACCTTTCATATTAAGCGCATCGGTAAAAATTAGCCCATTAAAACCTAATTCTTTGGAAAGTAAATGGGTTACAATATCTTTTGAAATAGACGAAGGATAGCCTGTTTCTGAAATTAATTCAGGAATATTCAAATGGGCAATCATAACACTACTAAGTCCTTTTTCGATAAGAAATTTATAGGGATAGAGCTCTAACGAATCCATTCGTTCTTTATTGAAAAGCAAGGTGGGCAATGTTTTGTGAGAATCGGAATCGGTATCGCCATGACCCGGGAAGTGTTTTGCATTGGCAAGCACCCCGGTACTTTGCATTCCTTCCATAAACGCCAACGCTTTTTGGGTGACATTTTCACGATCCTCCCCAAAGGAACGATTGCCAATAATGGGGTTGTTGGGGTTGGTGTTAATATCTACTACCGGAGCAAAGTTAAAATGAACACCCAATCGTTTACAATGCAACCCTATTTGTTTTCCAACTTCTTTCACAACTTCATTATCCTTAATGGCACCTAAAGTCATATTCCACGGGTAGGCAAAAGTAGAGTCAAGCCGCATGGCAAGTCCCCATTCGGCGTCCATGCCAATTAAAAGGGGTGTTTTGGACAGTGACTGAAATTCGTTATTGAGTTTTGCTTGTCTAATAGGGCCTCCTTTGGAAAAAATAATTCCGCCAATGGCATTTTCTGAAATTAAGGCTTTTACTTTCTCAATTTTTGCTTCTGAATCGCTTGAAAAAACATCTACCATAAACAACTGTCCTACTTTTTCCTGAAGTGTCATTGTTTGGTAGATGCTATCGACCCACTTCTGTTGGTTTATGGCATCGTTTTGAACCTTAAGTGGATTGTTTTGTTGGCCAAAAGTGAGGCTTATACAAAATAAAAAAAAGGAGGTTAAATTAAAACGATTCATAAAAAGCAGGTAGCAAAAATTATGCTAAAAAACGACTATGCCAGCTGTCTTTTGCAGGTACTTCCCAATGCTCCAAATATTCGGCTTTGGTATTTACCAAATTATTAAAAACTATAGTGTTTCCGGATACAGAACGATTCTTTGCCATTTTTTTAAACTCCAATAAGGGTTTATAGGCAATATATTCACCGTGATAAAAAGTGACATTCATTTTGTCCAGTAAATCTATCTCTAATTTTTTTTCTAGAGTCTGAATAAAATGGACGGAAGCATCAATACTACAACCCGAAGCAGAAGCATTTTCCTGGTTCAAACCAATAACGATAAAACGATGGTATTTCATTTCAAAGCCTGCTTCCAACTCCGCTCCATGGGCAGTCCATTGTTCCAGAAAAGCCCGAGTTTGTTCTTCGATAAAACTCACCTCGTCATCAGTCAACTTTCGGTTGGCTTGATATACCCAAATTCGGGATTCGTCCGGTAGATTTTCAAAAGGAGTAAGCATCGTTATAAATCTGAAGCATTGGCAATCATTTCAGCAATATCCAGTACTTGTACCGAATCTTCTTTGTGTTTGGCTTTTACACCGTCTGTCATCATGGTGTTGCAAAACGGACATCCGGCAGCAATAATGGTCGATTGTGTTTCCAGTGCTTCTTCAGTTCGTTCTACATTAATGTCTTTATCCCCTTTTTCGGGCTCCTTAAACATTTGAGCTCCACCGGCTCCGCAACAGAGTCCGCGGGTTTTACAACGTTTCATCTCGACCAATTCCACTTCTAATTTTTGAAGTAATTCGCGAGGGGCTTCATATTCGTTATTCGCACGACCCAGATAACACGGATCATGAAAGGTGATTCGTTTACCTTTAAATTTGCCGCCTTCTACTTTCAATCTGCCTTCCTCCAACAAACTTTTTAAAAATTGGGTATGATGCATCACTTCATAGGTTCCTCCTAATTCGGGATATTCATTTTTAAGGGTATTAAAGCAATGCGGACACGTAGTAACAATTTTTTTTATTTCATAGCCATTCAACACCTGAATATTCATCATGGCCTGCATTTGAAATAGGAACTCATTCCCGGCACGCTTGGCAGGATCTCCTGTGCAACTTTCTTCGGTTCCTAATACAGCAAAATCTACCCCTGCATTGTTCAATAGTTTGGCAAATGCTTTGGTAATCTTTTTGGCCCGATCGTCAAAACTTCCGGCACAACCCACCCAAAAAAGGACTTCGGGTTGTTTTCCTTGTGCCAAAAATTGGGCCATCGTGGGAACTTGTAAAGTATCGCTCATGGGTTATTCTTTAAATACTTGAATGGTTACTTTTTTATCTACCAAATCGGTAAACTTCCCTTTGTAACGAGTCGCTTTCACCAAGTGATTGTCTATCCAGTGATAGTTTCCGCCACGCGGTTTTCCCATTAGCATAGAATGGTATTTAAATCCGTGCTTCGATAGCCAAGCTTCCGTAATTTCTCTATGGGCTTCGGTACGGGAAGTAAAAAAACAAATCACATGACCTTCATCATACCATTTGTTAAGTGTTACCAACGCATCGGGATATACTTTTGCAGTAGCCATACGTTCCGGTTCTTCATTGGGAATATCGTCACAAATGGTTCCGTCTATATCGATTAAATAATTTTTAATTCCCTTGGGTAGCACAGGGCTTACATGCTCACCAGCTTCTACTTTTTCGTGTAATAATTTTTCAACTTCGTCTTTGTTCATCTTCAGGTCTTCAAATAATTCATTTATTCATTAATCCAATTTGCGCGGTCCATTTGATTAAAGGGCCATGGAGCTGCATTGTTTTCAATATTGGTCATTGTTATGTTCAACTCGTTAGGTGCGGCTGATTGTTCCATGACCAAATATTGCCGCATCGCCATGATGATAGATAAGGGGTCAATACTTACCGGACATGCTT
>JAGQZA010000079.1 GCA_020435805.1 Flavobacteriaceae bacterium | reverse complement strand
AAATTCGGCACCTTTTCCGTAGGCCGTTTTTCCATCGTTAAACTTCACAAACCGTAAGTCATGCTGGTAACCACACCGAAAATGAAGTAATTCGCCAAACAAGTTTTGCTTAACCATATTGAGTACCGCCATAATATCCCTGCGATAACATACATTTTCCAAAATCATGAGATTGGTTCCGGTTTCTTCGTGCGTATTGACCAAATCCCAACACTCTTCCATAGTATTGGCCGCCGAAACTTCCAATCCGGTATATTTTCCAGCTTTCATGGCATCTACTGCCATGCGGGTGTGCCACAGCCAAGGCGTGGAGATAATAACGGCATCAACCTCTTTTAGTTGTAACAAGTTTCGGTAATCGTATTCGTTTTTTCCAAATACTTTGGGTTTGGGCCTTCCTGCCTTTGAAATAAGGTCTAAGGCAAGGGTATTTCTTTGTTCGTCTATATCGCAAATAGCGGTTATCACACAATCATTTCGGTATAGAATATTTTGTAAATGATTGGTGCCCCGTAATCCTACCCCAATAAGGGCTATGTTTAATGCGGATTCGGAAGGGGAAAAAGGGTTTGCAAAAGTAAGTTGGGGAGCAAGGGTAATACCGGCACCGGCAATAGCCGATTTTTTAACGAAATCTCTTCGGGTACTCATATTTTTTGGTTTTGTATAAAAGTACTATTTTTTACTTTTTTCAATTGCCGAAGAGTACATTTTTGTAAGTAAGCTTTTTTTGGAACGACCATTTCTTCGTACTAACAACATTGCTATGGATACTTTTTGGTTTTTTGAAGATGTTAACCTGTTTAATATGCTTTGTCCACATAAATTTAAAGCATATAAGGACCAGCATCAATTTAACCATTATAAGAAACAGGATTACATCTATTTTGAAGAAGACCAATCCAACAAAGTATTTCTTATTGAAAAAGGAAAAGTTAAGATTGGCTATTATACCGAAGATGGTGAAGAAGTGGTAAAAGCTATTTTAAAGAAAGGGGAGCTGTTTGGTGAAAAAGCCATTTTGGGTGAAGTAATAAGGGACGAATTTGCCATTTCTATAGACAACCAAACGTCCATTTGTCCGGTAGGAGTAGATACTATGCACGATTTGATGCGTGATAATAGGTCTTTTAGTTTTCGGGTCTATAAATTAATAGGTTTCCGAATAAAAAAATTGGAGCGCCGTTTAGAGCTTATTATGTTTAAAGATGCCAAAACCCGAGTAGAAGAGTTTTTAAAAGAATTGGCCAAAGATTACGGTTATTGCTGCCCTAAAACGGGTGAAACCGTGGTTAAGCATCCCTACACCCAAAAAGAGATTGCTTCCCTTATTGGCACTTCCCGCCCAACATTTAATACCATTATGAATCAATTTAAGGAAGAAAATAAAATTGATTTTCAACGAAATGAAATTCGTTTAAAATTTTCTGCCTAATGTTAGCTGCCTAACATTTCAAGAAAAGGATGCGATTTAATTTTGACCAAACTTAAAATTAAATCCATGATGAAAAAGATTTTTATTGGGATTCTTTCCCTGGCAATGAGTACTATTTCTTGTACTAACAATGATGATAATAACAATCCTAATCCGTTAGGAAATTTGGTTTTGAATCTGAACGGATTAGAAGCATTAGGCTCCGACTTTGTATATGAAGGTTGGATTATTGTAGATGGCGTTCCTATTTCCACCGGAACGTTTAGTAGTGTTACTTTCCCACAAACTTTCGAAATAAATGCCCAAATGCTATCGGAAGCCACCATGTTTGTCCTTTCTATTGAGCCTATCAACGATCCCGACCCGGCTCCTTCGGCTACAAAAATTTTAGCAGGTTCTTTTAGCGGAAGTAATGCCGAAGTTTCTTCAAGTACCATCGTTGGAGATTTTTCATCCAGTTCGGGAAACTATATTTTGGCAACCCCAACCGATACGGATGATACCAATGAAGAGAGCGGCGTATGGTTTTTGGATGATTCCAGCGGAAGCATGATGAGTGGTTTAAATCTTCCCGTACTAACTGAAGGATGGAAATATGAAGGCTGGGCAGTGATGAATGGAACACCTATTAGCACAGGGACCTTTACCAATGTCTCCGGTTTCGATGATAATGCTACTACGTCTCCCTACAAGGGAGATGCCGGGAACGGTCCGGCGTTTCCAGGCGAAGACTATTTGCAAAACGCCCCTTCGGGGTTAACCTTTCCCACCGATTTGCGTGGTGCTACCATTGTAATTTCGGTAGAGCCAGATCCCGATAATGATCCAGCCCCCTTTACCTTTAAGCCATTGGCTCACACTGTTCCTGCCAATGCTACCGTCCACTCGGTAATTGGCATGGGCAATGGTCCTTTACAAGAACTTTCGGGAAGCGTTACCCGATAAAAGGTTGTTAGATTGTTTGGTTTTCAGCGGAAAATGGGCTACTTCTATTTTCCGCTTATTTTTTTAATGAATATGAAACTATCGTATTTGATTGATAGTAAAAAAACTGTTGAAATCTTGCCCGCTTAAAGGAATGGTTCCTAAAGCAATACTTCCTTCCAAATGAAAATTAATAGTGTCTCCGGTAATTACCTGTATAAAGGTTGAAGTACTTCTGAAAGGAGGTGTTACATTTACTCCGGCAATCCCCACGTTAGCAAAATTTGAAGTAGCAATCATAGTTCCATTATGCCTAATGGAAACACCAAAGTTGGTAGCAACACCAATGGCAGAATTGGTTTCTATCTGTACATACACCTGGTATATGCCGTCTTGTTTAGCCGTAAATGTGTAGGTTGAAGTGTCGTATTCATTATTTAAATCAAATTCTTCATTGTCGAAGGGTAAAATAGCAGTCCCTGTTAACAGCGAAACTGAGACAGCTCCGGGGGTAGAAAAATTTCCTTTGGCAATGGATGGAATTCCTTTCGAAATTATATCTCTCGCCGATATCGTTTTTACAATTCCTTCTTTAGAAATTACCAAGATAGAATCCTTAGCAATATCTTTGTTTGGTTCAACAGGTACTGTTCGTATTGCTAAATCACCATTTATATCCAAAGTAGCTGCTGGAACGGTGGTGTTAATGCCGACTTGCGACAGTGCAGAAAAAGATATTAAAAACAGCCCTAATAATAGTTTGTCTCCCATGATACAATTATTAGATTTTATAAAATGTTAGATAAAGTGTAAACTTTAATCGATGTAATGTATAAAATTATAATTTACTACCAAAACATTTTTAATAAATTGTAAGAAAAATTGTAGGAAAATGAAAAAACACCTCAGCACCATTGCCTTGTTACTTTTAGTAGTACTTTTATTAATACCCCAAACCGGAACACCCATTAAGGTGTTTATCAATCGCCTAATAGCTTTTAGCCCTTCAGAAATTGCTGCTACAAAAAGAGAACAAATCAGCAACTATCATTGGCAATTGTTGAATTTAGAAGGTGAAACCATCAACTTTCAACAATCGCAAGGAAAGGTCACTTTGGTAAATGTTTGGGCCACTTGGTGCCCACCCTGCATTGCTGAATTGCCTTCTATGCAAAATCTGTACGACGTCTATGGAGATCGCGTAGATTTTTATTTTGTTTCTCTCGAATCCCCAAAAACGCTTCAAAATTTTATCCAAAAAAAAGGGTATCGATTGCCTGTTTATATGCCACAGGGGTCATTGCCCGCGGCATTAAAAACAACTTTGTTCCCCACCACCTACCTAATTTCAAAAACAGGGGCCATTGTTATCGATAAAACCGGTGCAGCCGATTGGGATAGCGAAAAATCCAAAGCAATTATTGAAAACCTTTTAGCCGAATAGTACTTTTGCAAGATGAAATACAGCCTGCTTACCAAAGAACAACTGGAAGAACTCCACCCGGAGTTTAGTAACTTTTTAGCGACACAATCTATTGATAAAGCGGAATGGGATAATATCAAAAAAGAACAGCCCGAAGTAGCCCAACAAGAGTTGGAGGTGTTTAGCGATTTGGTTTGGGAAGGGGTTATAAATAAAGTAACCTATCTCGAAAATCAATCGCCGCAACAACTGTTTTTATTTAAAATAGCAGCTTCGGAAATGCAGCTCATTATGGTTAGTCTGCAAAATACCACTATTAATCTTACTACTGTTGAAGGTATGCTATGGCTGGAACAAAACCTACATTCAGAAAAAGTGGAATTATTTACTTCCCAAAAAGCGTATTCCGAAGATAAAAACCTTGATGTTTTTAATTTAATTCAGCAAGGTGCTATCATTACCAAAGGGGAGTTGTTTGAGGGGATTGCGAAGGTCATAAATGGGTAAAAGGTAAAAGGTCAAAGGTCAAAGGTCAAAGGTAAAAGGTCAAAGGTCAAAGGTTACAGGTTATGGGTCAAGGGTGATAGATTTATTAAGCTCGCCAATATTCTTATTGGTTATTCTATTTAATTCTAAAATAACTTGACTAAATGCAATTACAGTAATCACAAAAGCCGCGAAGTGAAATAAGATAATTGATACTTTTTTCAACTTAAAAAAATAATATAAACTTGTAGCCCAGCACCCAGCACCCAGCACCCAGCACCTAACCTACTCATACCTCAAACTTTCAATGGGGTCTAGTTTTGCGGCTTTGCTAGCAGGATAAGACCCTGCAATAATGGCTACTATAAACGAAATCACTACCGAGGCAAACAATGCCATCCACGGAAGGGTATAATCGAAGTCCACCACATAGGCAAAAATGATTCCGGTAATAATTCCAAGGATAATTCCTAGAATACAACCAAATTGTCCAATAACAATGGTTTCAATAAAAAATTGCGCAGAGATGGTAGAGCGTTTCGCTCCTAAGGCTTTCCGTACACCAATTTCACGGGTTCTGTCGGTTACCGAAACCAGCATAATATTCATAAGGGCTATTGAAGAACCCAAAATAGTAATGATGCTTATAATCCAAGCGGCGGTTTCTAAAAATCCTGAAATCTGCGCCATTCGGTTAATAAGGTCATCGCTGCGTTCAATGCCAAAATTATTTTCTTCAATAGGATTAAGGCGGCGTATGTTGCGGAAGGCAACAATAGCAGCATCCTCGGCACCCTGCATCATTTCTTTATCTTCTACTTTTACACTAATAGAGTAATTAATATTGGGTTGGGTAAAAATGCCACGTGCCACCTGAATTGGGATTAAAACATTCAAATCCCGATTGTTGCCAAACGAAGAGCCTTGTTCCTCAATAACGCCTACCACTTTAAATTTTACCCCTCGAATACTAATGGTTTTATTCAGCGGATTTTCATTTTCAAAAAAGTTCTTCAGAAAATCGGAACCAATAACACATACTTTATTGTTATTCTGAATATCAAAAAAATTGAAATCCCGCCCCAATTGGGTTTTCAAGCCCGAATTTTCCAAATAATACTCGTTCACCCCATATACTTGTACATTGGGGTCGGTTTTTTCATTTTCGTATTTTACTTCGGCAAGGTTAGTCCCCAGAAACGAAACCGAGGTCTGTGTAAAAGGATAATCGTAGGTATCGATAAACTCTCGAATATTATCATAACTAATAATGGGGTTAATTTTTTGCCGTTCTGGCCCTCCCTGCTGTTGGGTTTCAAACTCGTACCGTTGCAGGTTAAAGGTATTGGAACCCATAGAAGAAAAATTACCGGCAATACTATTTTCAAGAGCCTTTACCGCACTTAAAATACCTACCAACGCCCAAATACCAATACCAATAATGATAATGGTAAGAATCGTTCGCAACAGCTGCGATTTAATGGAATCCAGCGCGATACGTACATTTTCCCGAAAGAGTTTAAACATGCTGTTTTTGAATTAACCCATTAGACTAAAGGAAGGGGATAAAGTTACAGATTTTTTGGATTATTGGATTTTTAAAAAGTCTCAAAGTTGCAAAGGGTGCTAAGTTAGCTAAGTAAGATTCTGGAACTTTGCAACTATAGAACTTTGCAACTATGGAACTTTGCAACTCTGAAACTTTAAAACTTATTTCTTTTCCCGATATTTGCAATTAAATACTAAATCCTTGGCACAAAAACCTTCCATACCCAAAGGCACACGCGATTTTTCACCCGACGAAGTGGTAAAACGCAACTATATCATGGACACCATAAAAAGTTGTTTCACCACCTACGGATTTCAACCTATTGAAACCCCCAGTTTTGAGAACAGCGAAACCCTTATGGGGAAGTATGGAGAGGAGGGAGACCGACTCATTTTTAAAATTTTAAATAGTGGGGATTATTTAGCAAAAGTGGATGACTCTCTTTATGTAGCAAAGGACAGTTTGAAAATGACTGGCCAAATCTCCGAAAAAGCCCTCCGCTACGATCTAACGGTACCTTTTGCACGCTATGTGGTGCAGCACCAAAACGAGATTACCTTTCCGTTTAAACGCTACCAGATGCAACCGGTATGGCGGGCAGATCGTCCCCAAAAAGGACGTTTCAGAGAGTTTTACCAATGTGATGCCGATGTGGTAGGGAGCAATTCGCTATGGCAGGAAGTAGAGTTGGTTCAATTGTACGATGCCGTGTTCAGCCAATTGCAGTTGAAAGGCACGACCATTAAAATGAACAACCGAAAAGTATTGAGCGGTATTGCCGAAGTGATTGGGGAAGCAGATAAACTCATCGATTTTACGGTAGCCTTAGATAAATTGGATAAAATAGGCGAGGAGGGTGTAAAAAAAGAACTACGGGAAAAAGGAATTTCTGAAAGTGCAATTGATAAAGTACAGCCTTTATTTACTGCCAGCGGTAGCGCTTCTGAAAAACTGAATTTGCTAAGTACTTTATTAGCTTCTTCCGAAGTGGGAAGGAAAGGCATTGAAGAACTTTCTTTTATTGTGAATGCTGTGGCATCACTTGGGTTACAATCGGCTACCTTAGAAATCGATGTCACCCTGGCTCGCGGGTTAAATTACTATACAGGTGCCATTTTTGAAGTATCAGCTCCAGCCGGTGTGGCTATGGGCAGTATTGGCGGCGGGGGGCGTTATGACGATCTTACGGGCATCTTCGGGCTGAAAAATATGAGTGGGGTAGGGATTTCCTTTGGATTGGATAGAATCTACCTGGTATTGGAAGAATTGAATTTGTTCCCCGAAACGGCTTCCGCCCAGACAAAAGTGCTATTTATCAATTTTGGGGAAGCCGAAGCCATGTATGCCATGAATGCCATCACCCAATTACGCCTACAGGGTATTTCTGCAGAACTCTATCCCGATGCTGCCAAAATGGGAAAACAAATGAGCTATGCCGATAAACGAAACATTCCCTTTGCGGTACTGGCAGGAGAAAGCGAAATCGCTTCCAACACCTACACCCTAAAAAATATGAAGACCGGGGAACAAGATGCTATGGACCTACCAAGCCTTGTAAAGAAAGTACAATAATCAATTTTCTACTGGAATAGTAACCCGAAGGAATTTTAGTGATAGACGGTGGCGCAAGTTTAGTCAGATTTAAAAACTGCCCTTCAATTCGACTTCGGGACTTATTCTTCTCGAAGGACTTTCCGGAATAGTGCAGCCCTGAGCGTAAGTGCGTTTTGCGAAGCAAAATGAAAGCATGCAGCGATAAGGGCAAACGGTGCTGCAAGGCAGCAATTCCCTTAAGTCCTTCTTGATTTTTTGGTTCGTTTTGCATCAAGGCAAAATGAACAGAAGGAACCGTAAGAACTAGACCTTTTTGAGAGCTACGCTCGCAACCTTCGCTTAAATAATTATTTAAGCTCGCTTGTTTCCGGCAATGGGAAAAAGAACAGGAAGAACTAAACTTTACTAGGGCTTCAATCGCATCCCATATTAAAATCATCATTGATGCACACTTGTTTTCATGAATTGAAAAAAGAAAAGAAAGGTAACCTAACAAATCACGACCAAAATCCATGAAGAACTTTACTACCTTTATAACCCTAAAAAACAAAAAATGCTTACTTGGAAAGATGTAATCAACTATTCCGTTAACGGAAACCCAACCCCTGATACCCGTGTGGAGAAAACCGATGCCCAATGGCAGCAACAACTCACTCCGGAACAATTTCGAATTACTCGTTTAAAAGGCACCGAACGAGCCCATTCCGGAGCCTTGTGCAGCATCCACGATGCCGGAAAATACAACTGCGTATGTTGCAACACCCCTTTATTCGATTCCACCATTAAATTTGAATCGGGTACCGGTTGGCCCAGTTTTACCCAACCTATAAAAGAAAATGCGATAGCCTACCATAAAGATACTTCCTTTGGAATGGTAAGGGTTGAGGTGTTGTGTAACACTTGCGATGCCCATTTGGGACACGTCTTTCCGGATGGTCCCGACCCTAGTGGCTTGCGCTATTGTATTAATTCAGAATCGTTAACCCTGCAAAAAGAAGAAGTTTCGCATGAGTAACATGGAAATGATGACCGTGGGTGGCGGCTGCTTTTGGTGTACCGAAGCTATTTTTCAGCAACTAGAAGGGGTCACTAAGGTGGTGTCTGGCTATACCGGAGGCAATGCACCGGGAAAACCTACCTACCGGGAGGTATGCTCAGGACTTACAGGACATGCTGAAGTAGTGCAAATTACCTATGATGCTTCCGTAATTTCGTATGAAGAATTATTGGTCATTTTTATGACCACTCATGACCCTACCACCTTAAATAAACAAGGAGCCGATGTAGGAACCCAATACCGTTCGGTGATTTATTATCATTCCGAAGCGCAAAAGGAGCTCGCTTCCGAAGTAATAACACAAATGGCTTCTTATTACGATACCCCCATTGTTACTGAATTGAGTCCCTTAGGAACTTTTCATGAAGCTGAAGCATATCATCAAAATTACTACAATCAAAACAGTGACCAAGGCTATTGTAGCTTTGTAATTTCTCCTAAACTATCCAAACTGCGGAAGGTCTATGCCAACAAACTAAAAAGCTAAAGGGTTTTTCCTGTATCTTTCAAAAAAAGTGTAACTTTCGATAACTAGAATCAACTAATCACCAAAATTATACACCATGTCCATTTTTCTTATTTTACTGGGAATTCTCCTTTTGCTGGCTTTGTTTGCCATTTCGGTATTCAACAAATTCGTTAAAAACAAAAATCAAGTAAAAGATGCCTGGAGCAATATCGATGTAGGTTTAAAGCGCCGTTACGACCTTATTCCCAATCTGGTAGAGACCGTAAAAGGCTATGCTGCTCACGAAAAAGGGACTTTGGAAAACGTTATTAAAGCCCGTAATGCGGCCATGTCGGTTCCTTCAGACGATATTAACGCACAGATAAAAGCTGAAAATCATCTGCAACAAACCCTTCGCAGTATTTTTGCTTTAGGAGAGGCGTACCCAGATTTAAAAGCGAACACCAATTTTATTGACCTTCAACAGAAGTTAAGCGAAATTGAAGAATCGTTGGAGCGTACCCGAAGATTTTACAACAGTACCGTTCGTGAAAATAATACCTACGGCGAAAGTTTTCCCGGGGTTATTTTTGCCGGAATGATGCCCTACCAATCCTTCAGCTATTTTGAAGTCGATGCCGCCGAACGGGAAAATGTTAAAGTAGATTTTTCATAGGCATTCCATGAAAAAACTAGGAACTTTCTTAGCAACCATGCTTTTTTGGGGTGTGGCCATGTCTCAGGGATTTACCGTTAACAATTTTGAGGCCGATATCTTCCTGGATGGTGATGGCTCATTTAGAGTAGAAGAGCGTTATGATATTACCTTTTCGGCCTATAAACATGGGATATTCAGAAATATTCAGCTTAAGTACGACATGACCAATGAAGAGGGAAGTTTTGAAAAGCGCCGCATCAAAGTAGCTAAGATTGAAGTTCCCGGGCATCATTTTGAGACTTCCGGGCGTATTCGCAGACAATTGGAAGGAGAGGTGGAAATTAAAATTGGCGATAAACACAAAACCATTATTGGGCCGCAACATTACGATATTTACTATACCGTAAAAAATGCCTTTCTTCACGAAAGCAAGGCTACCTATTTCTATTGGAATGTGAAACCCCCCAATTGGAATGCCACTTTTGAAAAAGTAAGCTTCCGCATCCATGTGCCTCAAGGTATTACCCTTAGCACTGAAGATTTAAAAGTATATGCAGGGTCTTTTGGTGCTACCGATGGTAGCCAGTTTGAGGTGACCTTCCAGGATGGGGTATATACCGTGCAAAGCAAAGAAGGGTTTTATTCCTATTTGGGCGAAAGCGTTACCGCCTTATTATCCTTACCTAACGGAAGTATAGCAGAGTACAAGCCCTGGTGGCCTTTTGGAGCGTATTATGGTTGGACCTTGGTGATAGGTCTGCTGGTAGGTTGGTTTTATGTACTGTGGCGAAAGCATGGAAAAGAAGACAAGGTTATTTCGGCCACCAGTTACTATCCGCCACAAGGCATTGACCCTGCTTTAGCGGGATACTTAATAGACGATAGTGCCGATACCTACGATCTCGTTTCCCTTATTCCGTATTGGGGCGCTAAAGGGCTCATTACCATTGAAGAAATACCAAAAAAAGGATGGCTTACTAAGGCAGATATCAAACTTAAACGTGTCAAAGACCTTCCCGGAGATGCTCCCGGCTATGAGCGACTCATGTTTAACGGACTTCTAAAAAGCGGGGAAGTGACTATTAGTAGCCTCAAGGACTCTTTTTATACCACTATGAGTGCAGCAAAGGGTAGCCTTAAAACCGCAGCACAGCCCTATTACATAGCAAAATCCCGAAAGGTAATGATTAAAACGGCATTGATTTTAGTGTT